>CAZGVZ010000638.1:0-2938 GCA_964529145.1 uncultured Fibrobacteraceae bacterium
GAACCGGGGTGCGTCTCGTTGATTTTGCTGGGGAGCGCCTGTCTTGCCGGAGTGTTCATAAAACGGAAGAGGGTGTAGTCTCCTTACTGAGCCGGTCCACCTCGTAAGAAATATTTACGCCGCCTTCAACGGGCGGCGTTTTTCATTTACTTGAATGTCGGTGAGGACGGAATGCGTTCGAGTGACAGCAGGCACGTCTCGCCAGGGAAGCACAGCAGACCGGATGGCGGTTTTGTGATAACCGGCACAGAGGCGACACAGGAGGAGGCGGAACTCTACTGGAGCGGACGCATACCGGAACGACGGCTCGTTCCGGAATACAAGACCCGGCCGCGATTCACTAGAAATGAGAGTATTAGGTGGATAATTTCATGGTTTCGGTTTTAAAAAGGCCAAAAGAAAAAGCCTCCGACTTGCTGAACTTAAGCAAATTCAGAGGCTTTTTTGTACACCATGGAGGACTCGAACCTCCGACCCGCTGATTAAGAGTCAGCTGCTCTACCAACTGAGCTAATGGTGCATGAAGAGGTAAAAATAGTTATTTTAGCTTAGGAGAGCAACAACTCCGGTTCCAGCCGGAGAGCGGCGGGGGATCTTCTCTCCATTATATAATTTTCATCATTGAGCACACTATCATACCGGATAGACAGGCGTATGTTGATAAAACAATTCCGTCATGAAGCCATGAACCAGGCGATGGTTCTAACAGGTTTTTGTGAGGTAGTAAGGACGTTGGAGATAAAAACCGAGGGAGCGTTCAGCCCCGGTTTTTTCGAGCTCTTCAGGAGAATCGAGCGGTTGACCGGCACGTTCAACGAGCTGCTTCTGGCTTTCCGTGACGAGTCCAGTTGCACCGGAATCACCGACAAGGAGATCATGTCGCTTGACCGGGAAGCCTCCATCGACACCTATCTGCCCGAAAAATGCAAAACCCTTTTTGTCGCATTGCACGACATCGCCGCTGAAATCGACAGCATCTCCACCTCGATGGCGGAATTTCATTATGAAGGCGAACCGATCGGCACACGATTCGACTTTGTTCTGCAATCCGTGAACCGGCTGTACGGGTTGTTCGATCGGCCTGTCGTTTTTCTGCAGGAGAAGATCGAAAAACGACAGCGAGGATAATCCCCGGGAGGGCTCACATCGGCTGCTCTTCGACTTCCTGTATCCACGATCGTTCAATGGTGAGGGCAGCCATTCCCAGACATTCCACTGAAAGAATCAGACGGGATGATGAAGAACTCTTTTCGACGATCCCTTCGATTCCTGAAAACGGTCCATGAATGATCTTTACAGGCGTGCCTGTTTCCAGGGCGACTTCCCCGCATATTGGGGTCAGCGGCGCTTCTCCCTGAAGCGCAAGATAGATCTGGTCGAGTTCCCTCATGAAACGTTTCTGATGTCGTATCTCGATGAGATTGACCACCCGGCCGGAGGTGAATATTTGGTGAGGTTTTTCCTGAGCGAAGGAGATGTAGCCCGGGAAAAGGGGAACCCGGAATAGACGGGGGTGCTTTGTTCCCGGGCGGGGAGTGTTTTTCACGAAAAGAGGCAAATAATATTCTATGCCGTCTTTGAAGAAATCCTCCGCAAGCTGTTTTTCCTGGCGCGGTTTGACTTTTGCGATCCACCATCTTTCGGAAGCCTGATGAATGGGCCGCTCGGGGAAACGTGCAGGCGCTTCGAAAGTCGATCTGGTCATAGTGAGTATCCCGTTCCTGTTGTGTGCAATGATTTATGAATAAGGCAGTGTATTCGAGTGAACGCGCGAACCAGGTCCATTAGAGGACTGCTTTAAAAAAATACCTCATGCCTTTCCGGATTGCGTTATCTCCCGGACGCAGTCGAGTGAGTGTAACTCCCGGCTCATTTCCCCCGGTGAAAACGGCAGCACCGAACAGGCTTTCGAATTGTCGAGAGTCACATCGGGGGGGCGCGGAGCAGCCATGCCGGCTTTCACACGGCTGCATCGGCGGATCTCCGCATGCATCCCGAGCGTATCTGCGATCAGGCATCCCATTTCGTACCGGGAAAGTCGTTCGGGACCTCCCAGGTGGAGCACTCCCCGGATCTTTTTTCTGACCGCGGCAATCAGCGCAAATGCCGCATCGCGTGCGCTCAGGGGTGTGCGGAATTCGTCATAAAATAGGTCGATGCCGCTCCCGTTACGAATCGCCGAAATTATGGATTGCAGAAAACTTTTGGCATGTTGAGGCGCATCGCCATACATTAGCGGCAAACGGCAAACGAGCCCGTGACCGCCGATTGCCAGGATTTTGCGTTCCGCAGTCGCTTTTTGCCTTCCGTATACCGAGACAGGGCTAACCGGGTACTCCTCACGGTAAGGAGCCCTGGTCCCATCGAATACCAGGTCCGTGGAAGTGAAAACGAAGGGAATATCGGCCTCGCGGCAGATCCGGGCAATGTTTTCAGGAACCGTGATATTGATTTCAGAGGTTTCGCGCTCATGATGCTGACAGTGATTGGGGTCGGCTGCAGCCGCGGTGTGAACCACTGCACCGGGCCTGCACTCCCTTAGAAGATCCCCGACCGCCACTGGATCGGTGAGGTCGCAGCCAATCTCCCTGATTCCGTCGACTGGGCACGGATGCCGATGGCGCACGGCAATGACATTAAAATCTTTTATGGCGACCTTGCAAAGATTCCAGCCCAGAAATCCGGATGCGCCGGTGATGAGCAGAGGTCCGCAGGTACTGTCAGTCACTTCCTGCGTCTCTTTTTAGGGCGATAATTCTGTCCAGTTCAATGCGGAGTTCATCTAGAAGCCTGTTTTCCTGAACTTTTTTTACCGGTTTGCCGCCCGCGATGATAACTCCTTCGCCCCTTCCGCCGGCAATGCCGATATCCGCTTCCCTGGCTTCTCCGGGGCCGTTCACCACACAACCCATGACAGCGATGGTCACCGGGCTGCTGA
>CAZGVZ010000639.1:0-499 GCA_964529145.1 uncultured Fibrobacteraceae bacterium
TGAGAAAGAGGTGGACGAAATAATGGTTCTGGATATTGATGCCACGGTTCAGAACCGTGAACCTGACTACGGTTTGATTCGAAATCTGGCGGCAGAGTGCAGGATGCCGCTCTGCTATGGAGGAGGAGTGAAAACAGCTGATCAGGTCCAACGGATTGTCTCGCTCGGTGTTGAAAAGGTCGCAATTTCTTCGGCTGCAATATACAACAAAAGAATTGTTACTGAAGCAGCGAAACAAGTAGGAAACCAAAGCATAGTCATAGTAATGGATGTAAGAAAAATGGGTGCATTAGGAGATCAATATGAGTTGTATACACACAATGGAACCAAAAAAACAGGTTTGAATCCTATTGATTTCGCGCGATCTGTGCAAGCTCTTGGTGCGGGAGAGATAGTGGTCAACTCAATTGATAGAGATGGGGAGATGAAAGGATACGATCTTAAGCTTGCTCAACTAGTTCGTGAGAATGTCTCTCTACCTATGACAATTGTGGGAGGA
>CAZGVZ010000639.1:509-1197 GCA_964529145.1 uncultured Fibrobacteraceae bacterium
GGAGCGGGTTCTATGGAGGATATCCACGATTTAATACGGATGTTCGATATTATCGGGGCTGCAGCTGGAAGTCTATTTATTTTTAAAGGAAAATATAAGGCAGTTCTGATTAATTATCCAAGTCAAAAAAACCTTAGAATGATTGGTTCAAATTATTAAAAGAAAATGCCTGGTTTTAGTGGAAAGGAAAGGCAACCTGAAGGATGGGAAATTGAGCGCTGTTTGGTAATGCAAATTATCGGCCGAGAAACTTTCAGGAAAATGACAAGAAGCAGTTTCAAAACCTGATGTGTAAGATAATGAATTATTTATTGTTTTCATATGCTATCAGTTTATTCAACGTGATCAACATGCATCCAATCGTAAAAAATGCGTTAAAGACTTTGATATTATGATCATACGAACAACCAGTCTTCGATAGTTACCGATCCAGGAAATGGACCGCTGTATGCGTTTTGAAACTGCTTCTAAGACTTAACTACAATTGGTCGAATTATTAACAATTGGAACAGAAGATACACCAACAAATAAAACCATATTGACTGGAAATTCTACATGAAACAATTGATTCAAAATTTAGGATCGGGGAAAACGGAATTAATTGAATGCCCATATCCGGTCTGTAAAAGGAATCATGTACTGATCAGAACTCAGGCAAGCCTTATTTCTCTGGGGACGGAGCGTATGC
>CAZGVZ010000639.1:1224-2934 GCA_964529145.1 uncultured Fibrobacteraceae bacterium
GGTAAAATTCAGTAAGGCGGGAATCATCGATAAAGCAAGACAAAAACCGGAGAAGGTAAAGCAGGTTATTGAAAAGATCAAAGCCGAAGGCATGTTGTCTGCCATCCAGACTATACAGAACAGACTTGATGAGCCTCTTCCGCTCGGGTATTGTAATGCAGGAACAGTAATTGAAGTAGGAAAGGGCGTTACTGAATTCAAGGAACACGACAGAGTCGTCTCAAATGGCCCACATGCAGAAATCGTTTCTGTATCGAAAAATCTGGTCGCCAAGATTCCGGATGGTGTCTCATTTGAGCATGCCGCCTTTACAGTGGCTGGTTCGATAGGATTGCAGGGTGTCCGGTTAACGGAACCTACTTTGGGTGAGAAATCCGTAATAATAGGGCTGGGTCTTATAGGACAGCTTTCCGCACAGATTTCTAGAGCGCATGGGTGCAGAGTCATCGCTTTTGATATCAACAAAGAAAAAGTTAAACTTGCAGCTGGTTTGGGGTTTGATGCTCGTGTTAGTCCAGATATAGTGTCTGAGGTGATGGAAATAACCGGAGGTATTGGTGCTGATCTTGTTATTATTACTGCATCGAGTGCATCTGAAACTATCATTTCTCAGGCTGCTAGGATGAGTAGAAAACGTGGAAGGATCGTTCTAGTAGGTGATATACCACTACTGATCAACAGGGCGGATTTTTACGAAAAAGAGGTTTCTTTCCGGGTTTCATGTTCCTATGGACCTGGACGATACGATCCAGTCTATGAGGATGAAGGACACGATTATCCAATGCCATTTGTCCGATGGACTGAAAAAAGAAATTTTGAGGCTATTTTGGAATGTATAAATAACGGTTCATTACAGCTAGAACAACTGATTACCGATCGTATTTCTTTTGATCGATCTCCATTACTATATGATAAATTAGAAAATGAAAGATCGATCGCTCCAATCCTTCTTTACTCAAATGATACAGATATTACTAGAAAGACAATTACCGTCACAGCCAGAAATCCGTTTAAATCGTTTGACAAAGCGGTCGCAGTAATTGGATCCGGCAATTTTGCAAAAATGACTTTATTTCCTGCTTTGAAAAAAGCCCGGGTTCCTGTAAAAAGTATTATTAGTATGACAGGGATGCAGAGTTCACATCTGGCTCATAAATTTGGAATACCTCTGTGCACTACAGATATTGATTCTGTCCTCGGGGACGAAGAAGTGGAAAGTGTACTGGTAGCAACTAGACATCATTCACACACTGAAATATGTATTAAATGTCTAGACAAAGGGAAGCACGTATTCGTTGAAAAACCCCTCGCTGTCGATCGGCAACAGCTTCAGAAATTAGTGAGATATTTAGAATCTCATCCGGATGGCCCAACTTTGACAGTTGGATATAACAGAAGGTATAGTTCGGTAATCGAACCAGTCAAAAAATATTTCATTGATACTGGTTCACCATTCCATATGGAATACATGATGAATGCCGGAGCAGTACCATCGAATCATTGGGTCCAAAGGGTCGAAGAGGGAGGTAGAATAGTAGGTGAAGCATGTCATTGTATCGACCTTTTCGTCTATTTGTCTTCAAGCCCGGTGGTTTCAGTGTGTTCATCCGCCCTTGGAATGAAAACCGATCTTCTTTCTGATACAATGTCAATTTTATTAAAATGCAAAAATGGCTGTAGTGCAGTAATCAATTATTATGCAAATGGTAG
>CAZGVZ010000640.1:0-2917 GCA_964529145.1 uncultured Fibrobacteraceae bacterium
AGAACCACGTCGATACCTGCCTGCTGCAGTTCGAAAGCGGTTATCCGGGAACCCTGAAGGAGCGGGCGTGTTTCATCCGCATATACGGTGATTTTCCTGCCCAGCTCAGCCGAGACATATACCGGTGCGAGGGCGGTTCCGAATTCGGCAGTCGCCAGACCACCCGCATTGCAGTGTGTCAGTATCGCTTCGACATCTCTGAGCAGTTCCGCCCCGTGTTCACCGATTTTTCTGCACATTCTCCTGTCCTCCTCGAGAATCTCGAGCGCTTCCCGGAGAATGCCGGTTTTCACTTCGGAAACCGTGGAAGAAACTGCCAGCAGTCCGGCCCTGGCGACGATGCGCCGCACGGCCCACACCAGATTCACGGCGGTCGGTCTCGAGCCGCACAGGTAATCACCGCTTTTTTGGAGGAGCGCGAGAAGATCGTCCTTGTTTCCTTCACCAGGAAAGCCGCGGATCGCAAGGTAGCATCCAAAAGCCGCGGCGATTCCGATCGCAGGCGCGCCTCTGACCTGAAGAGTGGCTATCGCTTTCCACATGTTTTCAACGGAATCTACACGCGTATACCGCAACTCGGTCGGTAACTTTGTCTGATCGATGATGACCACATCATCTCCGGTCCAATCAATGGTTTTCAAACGACTCATCGCTTCCTTCCTGAAAGTACAAACCCCCTGGCTGCAACTCCAGGGGGCCGTGATGTGAATTCGAATCGCCCAGCCGCTAGATCGATCTCAGGATTCCTGGCTGCTCTCCTGTTTTGATTGCTCTACGATTTTTTTAGCCAGCTCGGAAGGAACCTGTTCGTAGTGTGAAAACTTTTTCGTGTAGAATCCCCTACCCTGAGTCAACGAACGAAGCGTGGTGGAATAGGTCATCACCTCGGCTTCCGGAACCTTTGCCGTAATTACCTGGTATTTGCCGGCAGGATTCATTCCCCCGATTTTCCCTCTGCGTGATGACATGTCGCCCATGATGTCGCCCGTATACTCTTCAGGTACGGTGATGGCAAGGTCGACGACCGGTTCCAGCAGGATTGGTGAAGCCATTTCGAACGCCTTCTTGAAAACCTCCCGTCCGGCTATCTGGAAGGCGATGTCTTTCGAGTCGACCGGGTGCATCTTCCCGTCGACCAGCGAGACGCGCACATCCACGATGGGGTAACCTGCCATGATACCTTCATGCAGCTTCTGCTGAATTCCTTTGTCGACGCTTGGCCGCAGAGACTGATCTATCACTCCGCCCACGATCTTGTCGACGAATTCATACCCCTCTCCCCGCAGTCGCGGCTCGAGGTCGATGAAGACCCTGGCATACTGCCCCGCGCCTCCGCTCTGCTTTTTATGGGTGTACTCGACATATTTTACCGCCTTGGTAATCGTTTCCCTGTAGGATATTTTCGGTTGAAGCCGCACCACCTCGACCTTGAAGCGATTCTTCAGGTTTTCGAGGATCACCTCCAGTTGGATATCACCCATAGCCGAAAGAATGGATTGTCGTATGTCGGGATGAAATTTATAAGTGAAACTGATATCCTCCTCGTGGAGTTTTGTAAGTCCGGTGCTTATCTTGTCTTCGTCACCTTTCTCTTTCGCTGAAATCGCGACAGCGACCAACGGTTCCGGAAGCTGTACGGGAGGAATCCTGTAACCGACCGTTTTATCGGTCAGAGTATCGTTTGTATGAGTATCCTTGAGCTTCAGAAGGCCTCCGATATCCCCGACCGGGATCTCGGTAGTATCGGTCCGTTCCCTGCCTTTGAGGAAAAACATGTTGCCGAGACGTTCAGATGTGCCTTTGGTGGGATTGAGCAGATCGACGCCGGTCTTGAGCTTTCCGGAAAACACCCTGACGATATTGATTTCACCCAGGTGTTCCTCGGAAACCGTTTTGAACACGAATGCGGTCGTCGGAGTGTTTTCCGCACACGCGACGGTTTTCATCTCGTCGCCCGAGATCACCGTCGTTTCGGTACGACTCGCGGCCGATGGGTACAAATTGACAAGTTTCGTCAACAGCTGATCGATGCCGATCAACTGCAGGCCGCTTCCTGCGATTACAGGAAATATGGCGCCAGCTACAACGCCTTTCGCAAGTCCCTTACGGATTTCATCGTCGCTCAACAGGCCATTTTCGAAGTAGGCGTTCATGAGTTCCTCGTCGGTTTCGGCCACCGCTTCCATGAGCGACTGCCTGAGGGTTTCGACTTCTTCGTTCATGTCAGCGGGAATGTCCACTTTTCTGCCGATTCCGTCCCCTCCTCTCGTATATTCGAAAGCTTCCTTTGCGACAAGATCCACAACACCCTTTAACGCGGTTCCCGCTCCTATTGGAACGGCAAGAGGCGCGACCGCTGTACCGTATGCGGATTTTATGGAGTTCAGCGTTTTACCGAAATCCGCGTTTTCCTTGTCGCAGCCGTTGACAAAGAACAGCCGTGCCACCTTGTGTTTTTCAAGAAAGGTGGACACGATCTCGGTTCCAACCTGAATACCGTTGAAGGCGTCGACGAGAATGACCGCACTCTCCACTACGCGCAGAGCCGCCCGTGCATCGCCGAGAAAATCCAGAAACCCCGGAGTATCGAGAATGTTGATTTTAGTCTCTTTCCATTCACAAAATCCGGCGTGCATGGAAATGGTCATTTTTCTTTCTTTCTCGTCCGCACGGGCGTCGAAAATGCTGCTCCCGTTATCAACCCTGCCCAGTTTTGCGGTATTTTTCGAAGTGAAGCATGCAGCTTCGAGAAGCGTGGTTTTCCCGACACCGCCATGAGAAAGAAAACAGACATTTCGTATGGATCCGGCCTGATAATTTTTCATGTATCCTCCGATATTTAGACTTGTATTCTCCGGGAAAAAGAGGTCGCAGTGTCGTTTTTCGAACCCTACGATCAATCACGAACGGTTGTGGT
>CAZGVZ010000641.1:0-2914 GCA_964529145.1 uncultured Fibrobacteraceae bacterium
ACGATTCCTTTCGATCCATTATATTGAAGATGATATCATTGAACCTGCGGTCCGGCAATGTCTCCGCTTTTTGCTTGCGGGGGCTGAGGTCCCATGCGATAATGAGCTTGTGAAAAAAAGTTCCACGAACACCGGAGTGGTCCCGTCGAGAAAAGTCATCGTATGGTCGCTCTCAGCGGTGCTGTACACGGTGATTTTCGTCCACATGACCTGGCCGCTCCTGCCCCGCTTCGGCGATGCGGTAGTTTCAGGGTTCCGCGATGCGGACGTTTTCGTCTGGAACATCCACATGTTCACCACACTGGCACGCTCCGGCCTCAATCCGTTCCATACCGATCACATCTGTCATCCGTTCGGGGCCGGACTGGTCATGCACACCTACGCCCCATTGACGGGTGCGATAGATCTCCTGATCGGCAATCCGGCGCTGACCCTCAACGTAGTCACCATGTTCAATTTCGTCCTGTCCGCTCTTGGCGCCCAGCTGCTGTGCCGCCGGCTCGTCACGCGTACCGGATTCGCATTCACATGCGGATTCATTTTCTCTTTCTGCCCGTTCAAGATGACCCACCTGTTCGCCGGACAGTACAACCTGATAATGACGTTTCCCGTGCCGTTCTATTTCCACTGTCTGCGGAACTCCATGGTGCCACGGCCAGGCATGCCCGGCCGTTTCCTGGTGAATCGCCGTTTTCTCCTCGCAGGCCTTGTCCTACTGGGAATCGAAACCGCAAGCGACTACTATCTCACCTACTATCTCCTGCTCGGTACCGCCGGTTATTTCCTCTATCACCGATACGCGGTACAGCTTTCCGGCCGCAGGCGGCTTCTGATATGTTCGGCAGCCGCCCTGGCGGGGGGATTTCTGGTAACCGGGGCTCTCGAAATCGCAGGGGCGAGGCAAAGCGGCCTGTACACGAGCGCCGATCTGATAAGCTATGTGGTGCCTTCGGCTTATTCACGATTGTTCGGAACCGGTTGGGTCCGGCACCTGCGGTGCGACGTCATCAAGGGCGGGCCGCTCGAGAACATCACCGAGACCGGCATCGTGCCGCTTGTACTGTTTCTGCTCTTCATCTTCAGGGGCATGCGGCGGGGTTTCGCGCCGCATACCGGAGAAACGCTCTTTCTGACACTTTTTTTCGCCGCGTTCGCGATGCCCGTTGTGAACATTGCCGGACACGCGGTGGGGGTCCTTCCCACCGCGGTGATGCACTACATACCATTTATCAATAATTTCAGGGTCGCTTCGAGGATGACGATCATGGTGATGCTCTTTCTTCCCGTTCTCGGGATGTCGTATCTGTCCGATTCCCTGAGCGCATCCGGAAGGAAGATCGCGGGTACCGCCGCGGCCGCCGCGGTTTTCGTTTCCGTATACCTGCAGTATCTCCCGTCACCATTTCCGCTGCAGGACACCGGCAGTATTCCTGCCGTATATGGTAAACTGCCGGCGCACTCCGGCGGCGCGCTCCTCGAGCTTCCTTTCGGCATTGAGTCGGGAAAGGATGTCGACCTGGGAGTCGTCGATACGAGGCAGATGGTGTACCAGGCGACTCACGGGAAAAAAGTGCTCGGCGGTTATCTTTCGCGCCTGCCTTCCACCCTGCCCGGATATTATGAACGGTATCCCTTCGTCATGCGGCTGTTCCGGCTCATGCGGACCGGTGTGCGCGACACCCTCGCAGCCACGCAGGAAGAGACCGCCGCTTTTCTCGGAGACTTCCATATACGCGACGTGATCATCGCTCCCGGGTACGAGCGAAGCGCAGCGGGAGAGTTCGCACTCCGAAACCTGGAGCCGTATATGGCTGAAAGGGCGACGATTGACGGGTATACATGGCTGGGACTACGGCCCGTTGCTGAGCGGCAAAACCATCGGGATATCGTGCCGGTCCCCGGTCAGAGAATCAGGCCCGCGAGGAAAACCGGTCTCCGGAATCTTGTCGCATCATCGCCCCGTCGGTTGAAAAGGGCGCCGGTACAGAAGCTTCTTGCGGTGCGGAACGCGTTGCGACAGGCAACCGACGAGGGAGTTCCGGTCCTTGCGCCCGTGCTGTACGAAAATGCACGGTCCCTTCTGGATTCCGCGCAGGGTGAGATCGCCATCGAGCATGACAAGCTGCCGTTCGTTCGCGACTTCGCGAAATCCGCAATGCTGCTAGATTCGGCGCTGGGCCTTGCCGGTCGGGCACGGCGGGAGGGGAATCAGAATCGAGAATCCAGGAGACAGGAGATGGAATGCTCTCAGTAAACTGTCTGCACTTTAACGGTAAAAAACCTTCGATGTTGAAGCGGGTTCGAGAAAATACTACCCCACAAATTCAACCCGCTTCAATTCTTTAATGGCGGATTTGTAAAGTTGTTTGTCTGAAACAATAAAAACATCCGGTTTTGCGTTAATTGCTGAAGAAAGTTGAATCCCATCAAGTACCTTCATCTGATACATTCTGATTACCCGGACACATTCAGAAGTCAAATGTTCATTAAATTCAACAACTCCGTAAAAGTTTAAATCAAACATGAACTCTTTTTCGATCCAATCCGCATCGGACGTGTTCAAGGTTTTTTCCCGAAGCCTTCGTTCAATGATCGAATTAATTTCAAGCGGAGTGATTGGTGAAATGATAATTTCAGATACCGACTGAAGAAGTGCATCAAATGTATCAGCACCTTTTTCATCCACATATTTTTTAATAGAGAAGATGTATCAATAAACGCCCTCATTATTCCTGTTCCCTGTTCCTTGCTACCGTTTCAGAAAAATTTTCTCCGGAAAGCGACAGTTTTTTAATAGTTCGCTTCCATCCCGGATACCGGACATTTGGATTATGAGGAACAATATCTGCAACCGCTTGGTTCCTTTCGAGGATTGTAATACAGTCGCCCTCTTTCACATCCTTAAGATATCTGG
>CAZGVZ010000642.1:0-2062 GCA_964529145.1 uncultured Fibrobacteraceae bacterium
GCAGGATTCGAACCTGCGGCCGACGGATTAGAAATCCGTTGCTCTATCCAGCTGAGCTAAGGGCGCGAAATTTTTCGGGGTGGAGGGATTCGAACCCCCGACAACGTGGTCCCAAACCACGTGCGCTACCAGGCTGCGCTACACCCCGTCATTTTCGACGGTATAACGTCGCGACGAGTTGAAAATATACTTTACGACATTACCGTGGAGAAAAGATAATCCCTCTCTCTTTGCCCCGGACTCCCGGAGGATACTATTTTCATGACAACGCTGAACTGCTTCAAACAATTGAAATAATGGGGATTCAAATGAAAAAATGGTGGATCGTTATTGCGGTGGCTGCAATCGCGCTGATTGGATGCGGCCTGCTCTGCAAAAAATTCCGCTCGGGTTGCTGCGGCGGAAAAGGCGAAAACGCCGAGGAATCGTTCACTCCGGTATAACAACCGGTGGGCCGCATTTCTTGCTTTCAGGCCACCACGGCTTTCCTAAGGTATTCAGGAAACGGATTCCGGTTCAGAATGCGGAAACCAGCCGTCCCGCAAACGCGGGTATCGCGATCTCCACCCGCAGAATCCGTGGGCCGATAGTGACTGGGGTGAATCCGTTCTTTTTCAGGCATTCGATTTCATAGGGGATGAACCCTCCCTCCGGACCGATCGCCAGGATTGCCGGTGGGAAAATATCCGAGGGGCACGGCTGCGCCTCGTATGGGTGGGCGACAAACGGCAGGGCACCCGATGCTATGCCCGGCAGTTCATCCTCGACGAACGGTTTGAACCTGCGCCGCAGCTCGACCCTGGGCATGACAGTGTCGCGCGCCTGCTCCAGACCGAGCAGCAGATGCTCTCGGATCGCGCCGGGAGCGAGCGCCGGGCTGTTCCAGTAACTTTTTTCCACCCTCCAGCTCTCGATTATGTAGATCCTCTTTATTCCGAGCGACGCTGCGGCCTCGATCGCCTTTTTCAGGCTTTTTGGTCTTGGTAGCGCGATCAGCAGCGTGAGGGGCAGCGGGGGAGGAGGCGGGTCCGACAGATCGACCTCCAGCTCGACGGAGCGAGGATCGATTCCGGTAACCAGACCGGTACCGAGCGGTCCGTCGATACATCCGACCCTGATCCGGTCGCCGGGCCGGACGCGCACCACCGAGGTGAGATGCGTAAACCGCCTTCCAGACATCCTTACGCGTCGAAGGGTTTCATCCGTAAAATCGGACCGGGTCAGGAGAACCAGATTCATGGAAAGCGGCAAGACTCCTACTCGACCTGTTGTTGACTCGTCGTATCCGCGGAAACGGTGTCTTTGGCGGTGGAAGACTCTTCCGCGGCGGAAGATTCAACTGCATCGCCGGGGCCCGCTTCCAGGGGAGGAGTACCGGAATCGATCCGCTCTTCGACCCGCGGTTCCGAAGGAGTGGACCCGTTTTTTTCCGTTTTCGGCATTCCGAGGAAAATGTCGGGCCAGCGGTCGTTTCCGGAATGGAATGTGAGCCGCACGGGGCCGTTTTTCCTGTCGGAATCCAGCTTCCACAGGTATACCTCATAATCGGCGATGTCATGCTCGTGTCCATGCTGTGTGGCGCACCAGACCAGCCATGAGCCGCCCGGGTCGAGCCTGGGAAAATATTCATGGGAGCGCCGCCCGGGAAGATCCATGAACCGGATGCTCTTCGGTATGGCGATGCCGGATATTTTGTCAAGTGGTTTTCCCTCGTCGTCGAGTCTGATGGCGAGCACTTCGGTTCCGCCGTTGCCCTGTCCCTCGTTCATGCGGAGGACCCTTTTCCCGTCGGGAAACCACTCCATCTGACATCCGGCACCGGTCGAATGCCATGTTTTCGAGACAAGGTTCCATATCCCGGTTTCGCGTCGCGAGCCTCGAACCGTGAGTGCGAGCTTTTTACCGTCCGGCGAAAGCTGGGGTTGTTGCGAATATGCTCCCCGTTTCAGGCTGGTCCCCGCATCGAATATTTCCGTTTCGGCGCCGGAACTCAGCTCTTTGACGAATACCTTTGGGCCGCGTGCGAAGACGATGGAATCACCCGAGGGACGCCAGGTTCCCC
>CAZGVZ010000642.1:2072-2914 GCA_964529145.1 uncultured Fibrobacteraceae bacterium
TGTCTACGATTTTTTTTTCATCGCTCCCGTCGATGCCGATGGTCCAGATGTCCCATTTATCGAAAATTTCCGCGTCTCCTTCAGGTACCCAGCCCGATTTGCTCCTGGCGAAAAGGATGGTGCCGCCGCAGGGAGAAAAGCGTGCATACCAGTCGACGTTGTCCGTTTTAGTGAGTTGCCGTTGATCAGTGCCGTCGGCTCTCATGATCCAGAGATCGTGCCTGCTGTTCGACCGGGAGGATGACCAGGCTATATTCCCCACGACCGAACCACGGAGTGTCTCGAGCTGTTTTGTTTCGCCTTTTGACGGCTGCCCGGCCGATCCTGTGGGCGCTTCCTGGGCGAAGGCCGCGGCAAAGAGTGAAAGACAGAGTAACATCGATCCTCTATTCATTTCTATTCCTTTTTTGATGCGTGAAAGGGCGGTTTCACGATGTTCGTTTTCGCGGTGAAGCCGGTTGAAAAGCATCGCTGTAGAATCCACGACGAACCGTATTGTAGGGTCGTACGGCGGAAGTGGCGAAAGCGGACGGACATTGCAGCGGCTGCTCTGCGAAAAACCGAAATTTATCGTTGCCCTAAAGAGTAAAGTACTTTTCGTGCACGCCTGTTGAAAGGATCTTTTTCCAGTAAAATCCTCAGTTCTTCGAGTCCCTCGTCCCTGCGTCCGTTTCTGAGATAGAACAGGACGAGCGACAGTCTTGCCTCGCTGTTGCGGGGATTGGCGGAGATTACCGAACGGAGCGTTCTTTCGGCTTCTGCGGGAAATCCCCGGCGCTCCTTTACCATGGCAAGCACCGTACGGCAGTTTCCGCCGTCGCAGGACGCGAGTATCCTCTCCG
>CAZGVZ010000643.1:0-2901 GCA_964529145.1 uncultured Fibrobacteraceae bacterium
CCACCTCCCCATCTGCTCCGGACTCTATCGATTTTGTGGCTTTCCTGGGGGGCAGAAAGTTTTCGCCGGTCACCACGCTTTTACCTGTCTTGGCTTCCAGTTCCAGCCGGGCGCGTTTGGCTATCTTGCCGCCTTTTTTACCGGCCTCGGCATTCTCCTTCATGCCGGTGGCATCGACACTCTCGGCTATTTGACGGGTAGACAATTCGGCCAAGGCGGTAAAGATCAGCTCCGCCTCGCTCATGTGGTCACGCAGGTTTTGGGTTTTCAAGCCCTTCATGTCTTTATGCCGTTTTACCGAGATCCCGCTCCATTCCTGGTGAATGAGATTTGTCAGTATCGCGTATTCCTGCTCGCCATGTATCTCGTGTTCTTTCCAATAATCGGTCAGCTTGTTGCGGGTCTCCTGGCCCATCATCCGCTGCTGAATCCATTTTTCGCTGCGTCCATGCAGCTGCCAGTATTCCCGCGCCCGGTCAAGCGAACGGGCGGGGTCACTCATGTCCTGAATGCGCTCATAGCCGACCTTTGCCAGCCAGAGTTTGATGGGTTCCGCCTTGGGGCTGGGTACCGATTGGATCAGGCGCAACAGTGTTTCAGGATCGGCCACGTCGGTTACGTATTTTTTGCCATCGGCGGCTTCCAGTTTCAGTTGGTGACATTTTGTCACCGACTCGCTGCCCTCTTTTTTTAACCGCTCTTTCAGTTTGTTCCAGTATTTTCGGGCGGTTTGATAGTCGGCCTGGGCAGTAAGTACCGCGACAATATCTACCACCGAGAAAAGCCAGGTTTCACTTTTTTCGTCGTACATGCGGCGGATTTTGTGATTTTCGAATACAGCAAGGGCGGTTTCTTTGCTCATTTCAAGCCCTCCGCACTGCCGGTAATCTCTGCCAGCATAGCCACAATCTCGCGTTCAAGTGTTTTTACATCAGCGGCAATGGCTTCCAATGCCCGGGGCGGTTCGTAGCGGTAAAAATGGCGGTTGAGGGGGATCTCGTAGCCGACCTTTGTTTTGCTGTGGTCAATCCATGCGTCGGGTACATGGGGTAGGACTTCACGTTTGAAGTATTCTTCGATATTTTCCTTGAGCGGCACGTTCTCGGTATCGCGCAAGTCGGTGTCGGGCTCGGGGTTGCCGCCTTTGTCGCGGCAGATTTCGGCGGTTTCGTCCTTTTCGCTCAAGGCTTCCAGAACGGCTTTGAGTTCCGGCGCAGAAAGGCGCACTCCCGCCTTCTGGTCAATGGCTTTGAGTTCTATTAAGAAAGCAATGCGGTCTTTGAACAGTTTGCCCGCCGTGGCCTTCTGCAAATCCCCAAGCATGGTCTTGATAGCTGTCTGGCGCTTGATTCCGGCCTCAATCTCTTGCTGACGGATAGTTTCATTCTTCTTGTCGCTCTCAGCGATTTTTTGGAAGGCTTTGATGTCGTCCAGTAAAGCGATCCGTTCGGCGCTGGCCTGAAAATTGAGGCGAAGCGGGCGTTCGACGGTAATTTTGTTGTACCCAAAATCCTCATTGTTAAAGATCTTGGATACGATCACATCTTTTTCAACGCCATCTATTATTAAGGTGCGCTTTCCATCATGGGTAAAACTGCCGTATATCCGGCTGATCTCACTAATCTGATCCGGCCTGTTTTCTTCGCCATCACCGATCTGCTTACGCTTGTTGCCCAGACTCTTGCGCATCTTGATATAAAACTCCCGGGCGTCAATGAGCTGGATTTTACCTGTTCTGCGCTTTTCCTTGCGGTTGGTGACAATCCAGATGTAGGTCGAAATCCCGGTGTTATAGAAAAGCTGATCCGGCATAGCGACAATCGCTTCCAGCCAGTCGTTTTCAATAATCCACTGGCGAATATTGGATTCTCCGCTTCCCGCATCGCCAGTAAACAGGGGCGAGCCATTGAAAACAATACCGATGCGACTTCCACCATCTTCCGGGCGGCGCATCTTGGAAATCATATGCTGAAGAAAGAGCAGCGAGCCATCATTGATGCGCGGAGTGCCTGCTCCAAACCGTCCATCGTAGCCCAGTGTAGCGCGTTCGTTCTCAATACTCTTCTGCTGTTGCTTCCACTCCACTCCAAAAGGCGGATTGGCCAGCATGTAGTCAAATTTCTCTTTGGGGAATCCATCCTTCTCAAAGGTACAATCGGGTTTGATGTTGTCTGAATCCTCACCCTTGATCAGCATATCCGCCCGGCAAATCCCGTAGGCTTCGTCATTCCAGTCCTGGCCAAACAAATGCGGCTGCGCCTCGGAATTGAGCTGGCGAATATAGTTTTCTGCTACGGAGAGCATTCCTCCGGTTCCGCAGGCCGGGTCATAGATGGTTTTGACCACATGGCTTTTACGCAAATCGGTTTCCGGCGAAAGGAGTAGATTGACCATCAGCCTGATTACTTCGCGGGGGGTAAAGTGTTCACCAGCCTCTTCATTGGATTGCTCAGCCCCGATCCGGATCAGTTCCTCAAACACATAGCCCATCTGAAGGTTGTCGATATTTTGGGGCGAAAGGTCAACTTCGTCAGAGGCGAATTTCCTGATGACATTAAAAAGCAGGTTCTTTTCATTCATCTTGGTGACTTGAATGCCATATTCCAGCTTCTCGAATATCTGCCGCACATTGGGAGAAAATGCGTTGATATAGCTGTTGAGATTCGGAGCTATTTGATTTGGGTCATCCAGCAACTTTTTAAAGGTGAGCTTGGAAAGGTTATAAAATGGAACTCCGGTGATCGTTCGAAGATGGGCACTGATGATCGTTTCAGACTTGCCTTTGAGCTTATCAAATTCAGCGAGTACTTCGTCCTTACTTGGTTCGAGAATACAGTCGAAACGACGCAGAATGGTCAGAGGCAGAATGACTTTGCGGTACTCATTCCTTTTATATGGGCC
>CAZGVZ010000644.1:0-2900 GCA_964529145.1 uncultured Fibrobacteraceae bacterium
AATCCCCATGCTCGATTATATCGCAGAAACCGCAGGCCCGCCGGGTGATCACATTTACGCGATCGCGAGCCAGACCTACTTCGGGGGCGGAGCGGACGAAGGGGAGAGCGTGGAAGAGATCCTCGCCGGCTGCAGGGAGGAGATCACCTCCCAGTTCGACGAGACGGGCGGGGTCAACGAGGCCGGACGCATGCAATGGATCAGGATAGCCGCGGATAGGAAGCTCGCCGGGGGATACTGTTCTTACGAGGGAGGTCCAGACCACGGCGGAGGAAGCACGGTGAACGTGGCCAACCGCATTCGCGCGGAACGTTCCGAATCGATGGGGGAAATATGGTCATACAACTACGACGACGCCTTTTTCAAACTCGGCGGCAATCTCGCCATGCAGTTCACGCTCAGCAGCGCATATACCCGCTACGGCTGCTGGGGGCTTACCGACGACATCAACGTGCCGGGTAGAAACGGCAAATACGAAGCCGCGAAGAAACTCGCCGCGAAGTACCCGGCGAAGGCGGCGTCACCCCGATTCCCGCTCCGCCGCTCTTCCGCGAATCTCCGGATTTCCGCGGTGCCGGACGGGAACGGTTTGCGCATCCGTTACACTCTGCCGGAATCCGGGCCGGTCGTTCTCTCGTTATGGGATGTGAAGGGGCGGCTCGCGGTTACCAGGAATCTCGGTTTCCGTCCCGCTGGCGACGATTCGATCTTGATCACCACGCTTCGGGATCCGGACGGAACCACGGACGCGAGCCTTTGTCTTATCGCCGGAATCAGGACGGCACACGATCTCATGCGGTGCAGGATCGTTCTCCTCAGGTAATTCGAGGGTTGGTCCGGTTCGCGCCATGGATGATAGAGACGTCATGGTATGGCGTCTCAATGAATGGCATCTCTACGGGTACGGATATTCAATATGGCATGCGCTTCGCTGTAAATTAATCGTCCGATCAAGAACAAATAAGTCAATGCAAGACTTTTTGTCAAAAGGAATTGATTCGATCGTCCCTGAACGGGCAACCGGACCGTCCACAGTGGAAATTGACCGGGACTGTAGTGTGTGATCTTCGAGTCCGATTCGATTACAAGGGAGCATCATGTCACGAATCGTTTCCGGTCAGCCGTCGGACGGTATTACTGTTGATAACGAATTTTTACAGACTTGGTATCTGAAACTGCACCGATCTCATTTCCCTCCCCCACTCTCCCGATCGTCTTTACCGAGCATAACTTCCGCCTGCCCCAGCCAAAAGCAGGCGAGCGAGGCGGGGATCTTCATGAGTTTCGTCGGCGCGAATTCGTCAACGAGGTCCGGGCCAAAATCATCGATATTCCGCGTGACAACGTAGCATCGTTTGATGTTTTTTTCCTTGCAGAATCCCTTCAGCCCCTTCAACGCGCCCGCGGCTACCGCCTGACTCCGGTATTTCACCTCGAACGGAATCACGTCGCCTTCGACCTCCGCCACAATGTCGATCTCGACGTCGCGGGCGCCTTTCCAGAATGAAAAAGCGATGCTCTGCCGATAATACCTGGTAAACACATGCTTGAAAAAGGTCGTTTCCACCGCCCTGCCAAGGGCCGTTTCATCCTCAAGGAGGCTTTTACCGCGCAGAAGTGCTGCGGGGGAAATCGAAGCGTCCGCAAGATAGACCTTGGAACGACCCCGCAGGATTTCCTTGCCGTAACCGAATGGAAACAAACGATAAATAAGGTTCGTAGCTTCGAGAAGGTTGATGAAGTTCTGGACAGTGGGCTTTTTTAGCTGCAGATTTTTGCAGAGATCCTGAATATTGAGCAATCCGCCGTCATGGAGGCATAAATAAAGAAATGTCTGCTCCAGTTCCACTACGCGTCTGACGCCGAAAAGCGCGGTCATGTCCCGTTTGAGGACTTTATCGACTATGTCCTCCCTGAGCATTTTCTGCAAGAGCGGTATGCTGTCCATCAAAGCGCATTGCGGAAATCCGCCTCGAAGCAGATATTCATGGAAAAGGGCGATCATCGGATGGGCGACCGAGCCGATCCTTTGAAATCGATTGCTCGGCCAGTTGAACAGTTGCGACAACGAGGTGACCTGAGGCAATTCAGGCAGCGCCAGTTTTTTTATTTGCAGATATTCGAAAAAGGACAATGTCGCCAGCCGCAGTGTATACCACCGCCCGACTCCCGACTCCTGCCCTTGGGTGACGAGAGGGGTCGCCGATCCTGTAATCGCTATGCGGCGATGCTTATCGAAGTCCACCTGATGTTTGACCCATATCTGCCAATCGGGCAACGATTGGACTTCGTCAAGAAAAAGATATTCCGGACCTTCCGCGCGAGTCTCGGCTTCCCGCCATATCCGTATGACCTCATCCATCCCCGCGAGCTTCAATAAAGCATGGTCGAATGTGGCGTAGAGAATATTTTGAGGAGGGATTCCTTTATCGAGTAAATCGTGAATGCTTTGGAGGTAAAGGGTAGTCTTTCCGATCTGGCGGGCGCCGATCAACAACAAGGCCCTTCCACCCGGAGGAGCGCCGAGCCATTTTATGATTTCCTGAAAAGCCGCTCGATGCCATTGAGGAAGATCGGGAAAACGTCCACCCCGCCACCACGGATTGTATTTGCGAAGAACAGAGGTAAGTTCAGGACCATCGAGCTTCATAAGCATTACCTGAATCGGGCATTGTCACTTCGATCCATGAGTAAGGTATCCAGCGCATTGCGTGTTTTTGCCGAACGGCTTAGCTTCTCACCGCACATTAATTGTAATATTAAAGTATAATATACTTTTTTTAATTAAATAATACAAGTATACTTTTCTTATCTTACACTTTTAAGCATTTTTCCAAAAAAAACAGGAGTTAATGTCAAATGTTGTGTATGGAGTCGTATCCTGGTTTGGTGTCAAGCCG
>CAZGVZ010000645.1:0-2899 GCA_964529145.1 uncultured Fibrobacteraceae bacterium
AGTGCCGAAGGCACTGGATTCCTTACGCTTAAGGAACGGAGTGACAACGCCGTGATCCCCTTGTGAAATTCCCCAAGGGATTACAAAACGGTTCTTACGAGGCAGGTAATTGATCCTGCACCGAAGAAACTACCGGGTCGATCTTCGTCCATTGTACACCGAAATGCCTCCACTGGGCCGAATCCTCTCCAGTGACGATCCGCAGATCGTTATGGACTTCTGCGACTCCGTGCACGTGTGACGCCAGTTCCTCTATCCTCAGCATATCCCAGACCGAACTTACCTCCCCCTGCAGTGCCACACACCCGTCATCGACGCCTATATTGACTCCGGAACAATCCGCATCGTCGTTTTTCCTGAGCACCTTATCTATCTTTTTTTTCAGTTCCACGTCGGTGGGAATATCCCGGCGGTCGAGGCGTGAAACGAGCAGGTCATTTTCGATATTGACCACCCCGGCGGTTTCAAAAGCATGAATGAACGCGGCTTTCCATGCGGTATAGCCCGATACCATTCCACTCAACCGGACATTGCCTTCTGTGACCTCGACCCTGATCCCCGAGGCGCGGATGCCGGGGTCTCCCCTCAAACTTTCGAGTATACGTTCTCTGATGCTATTGTCGGAAATCATAAGGTCTCCTTTGCTTTTATGCAAAAGCCATTCTCACCATTTTGCGATAAATCCCGAGCAGCAGCAGAACCGGCGCCCACTGACCCACGAACAGGCTCTTATGGTGATCTCCCCGCAGGAACAGTATGAGCGAAGCCATGGTTGACATCCCGGCTCCATATAAAAAACAGAATCCCGGTATCTGTGCGATGATAAGGTACGGCATCTTTTCCTTTATCCGGATCATCGCCCGGATAATTACCTTCCCCATCACTTTTCGGCATTTATCGTGTGCCATATGTTCCCCCCGGTTTTCAGGTCGGTTCTCCGTATCTGTTTCGAATATAAAAATGACTGATGTATAATTCGCAAAAACCATGCCCGGGTCCTGATTCCTCGCTTATCGATCAGCGATCGGGTGCGGCGAACTGCTGGGAGATCTGTGGTACTACAGTTGCAAATATTTGCATATCGATCCTGTCCCTGCAAACCGGGAGACAAGCGATCATGTTCGACCGGTATCCCGCGATTCAGACGCCGGGATCACCTTCGCGGAGGTCCACCGCTGCTGTTGAACACAGCTTTACCGTTCTTTCGCGGCTTTGCAGGGAAAACCGGATCCGGTGCAGCAGAAACCGAGTATCGGATGCAGTATCAATCGGAAAAAAAGGAAACGAACCGGAATACGCAATCGGTGAGCGCTGATTCTACGGTTCACAAAAAACCGTTTTCCGGTCGGTGCTCTCTAGGGGACAACCGCGACGGTCCTGCCCTCGATGATTTCCAGGGTTCCCTGGACCGGAATGTGAAACCAGCCGGGCCTGTTGTTGAGTTCGTATCCCAGTTCATAGATCGCCTTCTCGAGAGTATAGACATCGAAAAGCAGCTTCAGTTCTTCGGTTCCGGAAGGGATGAACGGCTCTCCGTACGCGACTTGCAGGTAACGGTTCATGAATTCCCTGCTCACCCATTTGTACCAGAAATCTCTCCAGGTCTCCATTTTTGGCAATAAGTCGTTTTCGAAATCCTGCAGGGCCGCCCAGGATGCATAGTGGAATGAACGCATCATACCCGCGATGTCTCGCATGCAGGATGCCTTCCTCCTTCTCTCTTCCAGAGATCTCGCCGGTTCGCCTTCGAAATCGATGATGACGAAATCCGTGCCTGTATCGAGCGTCTGTCCGAGATGAAAATCGCCATGGGTTCTGATACGCAAAGATGCCGGTGGATTCTCCTTCAGAGACTGAAAGATCGTGTCAATGAATTTTTCCTGCCCGATCAGTTTCGCGACCCGCTCCTGAGCACCCCCAGGAAGCGTATGCATGGCAGTTTTGACAAGGTCCAGATTCCGCCTGCACAGCGCGCTCATCGAAACGTATTGTGATTCCAGATAAGCGGCAGTGAAGGGTTCGGGTTCAAAAGCGGGTTCTTTCGTGCCGCCGCAAAGCGCGGAATGGAGTTGAGCCGTTCGCTCCCCGAGCGTACGAATTCTTTCAAGATACGATCCGAAAAGGCGGATCGCCGGTTCGGGCACCTCACTTGAGGATTCCACCGGGTGCCCGCCGGGGAGCATCAGGTCCTTCGCCACGTCCACAGTCATGGAAGTGTTCCTGTAATACGCCTTGAGTGTTTCCTGCGTGTAATCCCACGCGGTTCCCCTGGATTCCACGAAACGACTCAGCCCCGCGATGCCTACCGGCTCCTTGCCAGGTTGAAGATATTCGACAATTCCCGCGAGCGGCGGAGTGTTAGGATATCGCCGTACCTCGGTTAGAAACCGGCTCATTTCCATATCGGGATTCATACCGGATTCGATACGCCGGTACAACTTGAGAATGAATCTGTTTCCATAGATGATCGATGTATTTGTCTGTTCCCCACCGCATACGGAAGATCGCGGAAGCGTCCCTTCGTATTTAAAGGAAGGTAACCGAAAGAATCGCAGTTCTCCCTTCTCGCCAATAAATTTCCTGTTTCTGATGATTGATTCGAGCAGCGTCCCGGTGAATTCCTCATCCCAGAGTGCGTCTACAAGAAGCCCCGTATCGTGTTCGCTTTTCATTTCAGCCACGACCGGCAAATGTCCGCTGCACGGGCGGATTGTATCCTCTCCGGGTCTGAACGAGAGCGGTACAGCGTACAACTCGGCGTTTCCGCTGTGGTATTGTACCTCCGCCAGACAGAAAAACGCGACTCCGTTCCCCTCTCTCCCGCCCGGGGTGGCTTCGACCGGGGGATCTATCCTTATCCATTCGGTGATCGAAACCTGCATGATCCTTTTCGTTTTCG
>CAZGVZ010000646.1:0-2899 GCA_964529145.1 uncultured Fibrobacteraceae bacterium
CATATGACTATCCGATCGGTACAATAGGTCACATTACAGCAGAAGTCATAGCCCCAAGAGTCTCTCGGTTTTTCGGTAATCTATTCAACTGATAAAGAGATGATACGAAATTTAATGATATTGTTTGTGTTGATGGTTGTGTCTTCCTCGTCTGTGTTTTGCCAATCGTCATTTATGCTGGCTCGAGGGAATGAGATTTGGGATAGGACAATCACTGCCAAGGGAGGGAGGGAGCAGCTTCAAAAGATATCCAATTTCTTGGTAGTCCGACGTCAAACGAAGCTAAAGCAGCTTCCTGTTAATGTCGGTTTGTATATCCTCCCGGATTGGTATTGGTCTTGGTGGAATAGCGGTGGAATTTTCGGAACAGAAATTTGGGTCCATGGCAGTACCGGCATCTGGAGAGCATCTCAAGATATACAAGGGCATGGCAGTCTTTGGCTTCCATCGTCTCAAAAAACTGGACGCGAGCTTCGGGATCAGGTTGTATTTTTAATGGAGACCAAATGGTTTCAGCCGAAGATCCTAGGCCTGACGGAGGAGCGTCTAGGGAAGGATAAAGTCGACGTCGTAACCGTGGACGTCGACCAGGACCGCGTCAAGTATTACATCGACAGAAAGACTTCGCTGGTACGGCGCGTGAGTCCCTTGGGGAAGTACGGTAACGTTGTGCTCGAAGCGGTGGATATGATGGACTACCAACCGATACAGGGTATCATGATGCCTTCTCGGACGAGGTCTCCGGAAGCAGGAACCTATAGTTTGGAATTTGCCTTTGACGTAGAATACGATCCCGAGATCTTTAAACGCAAGCCGGCAATTGAAGACGGCCCGGAGGGCTGGAAGCCCCGGAAAAAGTAAGCACAAACGTTGAATACTTTCTGGAAATGGTTAGATCCGGCAGGCCCTTCATAATAATACCTTTATCGATTCTGCTCGCGTTGGGGGCTTTCGCTCAAGCCCCGACCGATAAAATCACGATAGATGTAGCCGTGTTGTCGCCCTCGGGAGAGCCTGTTCCCGGGCTCCACGAGGATGAATTCCTGCTCTACGAAGACGATCTGCTGCAGGAAATCCAACGAGTTGAATTGACATCTCTCCCTTATCGGATACTCATGATCGATGAATGCACTGGAGATCCGAATATTCCACGAGTATTCAATTTTTTGACGCAGGATTCCCGTGAAGTGCCCTTCCAGAGAGCAATGAATTCGTTTCTTGATGTGCTTGCCGGACACGAACGGGTAGCGTTTGCCCAGTTCGGCAGCACGCTCGCGATGCAGCGCGTCTGGAACGCTGCGGCGGATTCAGCAACGGCAACAATACGATTGCGCAGTCTGAAGGATTCCTTCGGGCCAGACTGCCGCGTGAATGCCGATGAGGAGATGGAACACAGTTTGCTTGAGAAGGTTTCCTGGATTGAATCGAATCTTGAAGGTGTGCGTGGTCGGAAGGCCGTTGTGTGGTTCGGTCCGCCCAAAAACCTGGGATCGTTTGTCGCCGATCCTCCGCTGGCATTGCGGGCGAGGGGAGAACGTTCATCACTTCCAAACATCGAAGAGTTCATTGAATTCCGAACGACCAAGGAGAGAATGAGCCGCCTCGGAGCCGCATTCTATTTTTTACTTTCTTCGGAAGAGTTTTCCTTTGATCTTCAGATGTTTGCGGAACGGAAGCGTCGGACTTACGAAGCGATCCGGAATTGGGCTGAAGCCACCGGCGGGCAGCTCCTGTTGGCTGATAGCCTCGCGGATGTTGAGGATTTGGCGCGTCGCCTGAATCAGGAGCCCGGAACAGGATATAGTCTAAGCTATCATCCATCGCTTCAACCCGAAGGTCGCTATCATCATGTTAAAGTGAGCACCCGCAATCCGCAACTTCGCGTCCTGCAATCCCAAACAGTCTATTTCCGATAGTCTCCGGATCGTGTAACCAGCGCCGTAATCTTTTCCTTTTTTAACGAAGAAATCAGTGGACAAATTCGCTCCCGCATAACGGACGGAGAATTCTGCTCGCGGAGGCATTTGGCGCATGGTGATACTGGTGATACTATATTTATCGGTTTATAGATTAATTGGAGCAACTATGGAAAATTGATGCAATTGGAGAAAACATCATTAACATATTAATATACAATATGCTAGGGCTATATTCCTGACATCTAAGGATTTGCGTCAACCGGCTACTATCGAATCCCACCCTCTCCGCCAGCCCTCAATTCCCTGCCACATTTCAATACTTGTCGGAGTCGGTATCGGCGCCGGTATCGCAATCGACAACCACAAATATTTTGCGCTCAAATCCCCACTGGACACTTGGACCTTCAAAGATAAGCATCGAGGGCCTGGAAGGAAAGCGGAAACGCGTTGGGTGTTTATTTCCTCATTTTGTCCCCTTGCCGTGGCTTTCCGGACAGATGTGAAAATAGAGTGGAAATATGTTTCCCCTCTGAGCGTGGAAACCTCAATGAAGGCGGGGCTTGCGCTTCAGGTCGGTTTCCGGAAATTATTCAGGCGGTCCTGAGCAATGAAGCCTCGACGGCTTCAGGAACGGAGATGTGCACGAACCAGTCTTTCGGATAGAGATAATCTTCGCCGCTTTCATCGATGATCCTGATGTCGCCGTCCTTTTCGGCTTCTGGATCCGGAACTACACGATAGATTTTGTGGCGTTCCAAAGAAGCCGCATAGCCCTCGTTTATAAGGCAGACAACAAATCCGGGTTCGGTTTTCTTTATGGTGCGCATAGGTTTCAATTATTCAAGATAACGTTTCCGTTTAAACTCTTTCATTGTGCTCATATATAAGATCTTATATGACAACGGCCCAGCAGAGGGAAACAGAAGCTAGGGCTGCCTTTTACCCACAAAGAAAAACTGGACAAATAAGTTCGTCTTTCT
>CAZGVZ010000647.1:0-260 GCA_964529145.1 uncultured Fibrobacteraceae bacterium
TTGAGCGGGATATTCCGCAAAAAGACACGTTGTTATGGAAACAGCGCAATAGCGCTGGATACCATACGCCCCGATAGCGGAGCGACACCGGTCGTGGGCCCTTGTGCAAACCCTGAAGGGATTCCGCAATGATCCTTACGAGGCTGCAATGGAATGTTTCTTGCGAAGTGAGCAGTCGTATCGCGTCCGGTTCGGGAAAACCCGGTAGTTGTGAATTGCCGGAAACATCATCCTGTATCCGATGCCATGCCGGTCCATAA
>CAZGVZ010000647.1:364-2890 GCA_964529145.1 uncultured Fibrobacteraceae bacterium
GTGAACATCCCGATCGAACTCCATTCCATGGTCAAGGACGACCATCTGAAGCTGAATCTTCTGCACAGTACGGATCTTTCCCCCATAGGCTACAAAAAAGTGTGCCGGAAAACCGGGGACGAAGTGCCTCCCCAGGAGATCGTGCGCGGGTACGAGTACCAGAAAGGGGAGTATGTCGTACTCGATGACGAGGATTTCGAAAAAGCGGATCCGGAGAAGACCTATTCAATCGCGATCGAGGATTTCGTCCTGGATTCCGAGGTCGATATGAAATACGCCGAAAAACCCTATTTTCTTCTGCCGGGGAAAAAAGCCGGACAGGTATACGCGCTTTTCAGAGAGGCTTTGAAGCATTCTGGGAAATCGGGTATAGGTAAGTTCGTGCTCCGGTCGAAGGAGCACCTGGTGATTCTCAGGGCAAAGGACGATGCGCTCCTTCTCAATACGCTGCGGTATCACCGGGAGTTCAAGGACGCCTCCGAACTCGATTTCCCCAGGGCAGTGAAGATCCCCCGGAACCAGCTGGAGCTCGCGCTCGAACTGATCGGAAAACTGGCCTCCCCGTTCGATCCGGCAAAATACGAAAACACCTATGTGCAGACACTTGAAAAGATCATCGCGGCGAAGGCCGAAGGCCGCGAACTGGAGCGACCGCAGTTGAGGCCCGAAGTTACGGCGGGGGAGGACATCGTCAGCCGGCTCAAGGAGAGCCTGGCACTTGCGGGAAGATAATGACGCTCGAGGCCTACTTCGACAAACGGGACTTTACCCGCACACCGGAACCGCGCGGGGGCGAGGTACCGGACGGCAGTCTGCGATTCGTGGTCCAGAAGCACCACGCCACCCGCATGCACTACGACCTGCGGCTCGAAAACGAGGGGGTACTCAAGAGCTGGGCGGTTCCCAAGGGACCGTCATTGTTCACTTCGGTAAAGAGGCTCGCGTTGCGCGTGGAGGACCATCCTCTCGAGTACGGCGACTTCGAAGGAGTGATCCCGGAGGGAAACTACGGTGCGGGCACGGTGATTGTCTGGGACCGGGGGACCTATCATGTGAGGGAAGGCGGCTCACGGAAGGAGAACGAGGAGGAGGTCGGCCGGGAGCTGCGGAAGGGGCATTGCGACCTGTTTTTCGAAGGCGAGAAGCTCAAAGGATGGTTCGCCCTTATCAAGTTAGGGCGGGATCCCGGCGACAACAGGTGGTTTCTCATCAAAAAAAGGGACCAATACGCTGATCGGCCGTTCGAAAACGACGTTTCGGTAAAGAGCGGGCTCGATGTCGACCGGATCGGCGGTGCTTCCGGGATGGGGGATCCGCGTCCCCGCGACGCCGACTTTTCAGGTGCCAGACAGTCGCCCATGCCGGAGCCGTTCAGGCCGATGCTCGCGACGCCCGTGGATGCGCCTTTCGACGATCCCGACTGGATATTCGAGGTAAAGTGGGACGGGTACCGGGCGATCGCCCGCGTAAATCGTGACGGACGGGTGGATTTCCATTCCAGGTCGCTCAAATCCTTCAATACCGTTTATGCGGAACTGCTCGAATCGTTCAGGAACTATGGACACGATGCCATTTTCGACGGCGAAATCATCGTTCCGGACGAGAGGGGCATCAGCAGATTTCAGCTCCTCCAGGATTACCGGATGACCCGAAGGGGGCCGCTGGTCTATTACTGCTTCGACCTGCTGTATTTTGACGGATATGATCTCCGCGATCTCCCCCTGCTGCGCCGCCGGGAACTTCTGCGCCGGATGTTGCCCGACTACGGTACCGTTCGGCTGAGTGACGATTTTCCAGGCAGGGGGGTGCCGCTCTTCAACGAAGCCGTCAAGACCGGTCTAGAGGGAATCGTGGCGAAAAGGGGTATGAGCAGGTATCTGCCGGGACGCCGCTCGAACGAATGGCTGAAGGTAAAGGCGCTGAAAAGGCAGGAAGCGGTGATCGGGGGATTCACCCCGCCGCGCGGCTCGCGTTCCTGTTTCGGGGCTCTGGTGCTCGGTGTATACGAGAACGGAAAACTCGTGCACATCGGGCACGCCGGCGGGGGATTCTCGGAAGACGGGCTCAGGGACGCCTACGGCAAACTGGTTCCCCTTATTATCGGTGAATGTCCTTTCGACCCCCAGCCGGATGCCGGAGCGCCGGTCACCTGGGTGAGGCCCGAACTGGTGTGCGAAGTGAGGTTCAGTGAATGGACGGTCGATGGTGTCATGCGACAACCTGTTTTCGTGGCGTTCCGGGACGACAAGCCTCCACGTGAAGTGGTGCGGGAAAGAGACGGGGGAATCCGGGCTCCGCCGTATCCGGCAACGGAAGCACCCCCTGAACGGACCCGGCCGCAAACTCCCGGAAGGGACGGCCCGGTTTTCAGGGTACGCGGCGAACTCACCAATCTCGATAAAGTTTACTGGCCTAACGAGGGGTACACAAAAGGAGAGATGATCCGGTATTACCAGGATGTCGCCGAGGTGATGCTGCCGTATCTCGCTGACCGGCCCCAGTCACTCAACCGTCATCCCGACGGTA
>CAZGVZ010000648.1:0-2884 GCA_964529145.1 uncultured Fibrobacteraceae bacterium
AAAATTACTATTCGGGTGAAACCGGCCGGCGTACGGCACAGCGTTACGACAATTCGTATGAGGGGACCGGATAGTGGGGTGAGTGCCGGGATAGAGATGTGCCCGACACATTTTTCCCCGGTGCTCGAGCCTGGCTATCCCTGCAGCCGTTTGCGCAATCCGAGCAGCGCTACCATCGTGTCGTCCGCGTCTATTCCGGCTCCCGGAGTGGTGAGGTATCCGCCGGATACGTATCCGTTGGCGCCCGCGTAAAAAATGAGCGACTGCAGCGCTTGGAGGTGCAGTTCACGTCCGCCGCACACTTTGATCGATTTCGACGGAAGCGTCAGCCTGAAAAGCGCGACGATCCTGAGGAAATCGAGTGCGCTTTCCGATGGAGGGGAAACGCGGATTCCCGGGACCGGGTTGAAAAAATTAAGGGGTATGGTATCCACGTCGAGTTCTTTCAATTCGAGGCAGAACTGAACGCGGTCGTTCCAGGTTTCGCCCAGACCGAAAATTCCGCCGCAACACACACGCATTCCCGCGGCTTTGGCCTTGTTCACCGTCGCGACCCGTTCCTCCCAGGTATGGGTGGAGACGATTTTGGGAAAGAAAGAACGGCTGGTTTCGAGATTGTGGTTGTAGCAGACCACGCCCGCCTCCCGCAGCAGGGCGAACTCCGCTTCGTCAAGAATGCCGAGTGAAGCGTGCTTCTCACCAGCTTGCCCTTTGAGCGCGCGGCAGATAAGGGCGATCTCCCCTGTGGTGAGCTTTCTACCGCTCGATACGACACAGAAGGGAAGAGCGCGGTTTCGGGCCGCCGCGAGCCGCAGCGCGATTTCGTCAGGTTCCGCGAGCTCCGTGATCTCCACCGCGGCCTCGCCGTGGCCTGACTGGGCGCAGAAGGCGCAGTCCTCGCTGCAGCCGCCAGACTTGACGTTCATGAGCGCGCATGGATCTACGTGGAGGCCGTGAAAACGGCGCCGTACCGCGTCTGTGGCGCCGAAGAGCACAGGGAGAGCCTCGGGTGGCCATGAAACGATCGTGTCCATATCGTTTTCATCGATGGCATCGTCGACCGATTTGTCATGGAGATGCGCGGCGGTTTCGAACAGATTCATCTCGTTTGTCCTTTCATGTATTCGTGGATCGCGGAACGGACCGCGGCTTCGTTGTTATCTATGAAACATGCGTGGGGAGCCTCGAGCCGGATCAGGGTTCCACCATATTTTCGGAAAATCCATTCACCCGCTGCAAGAGGTATGATCGAGTCGCTTATCCCATGGATACAGAGCGGCATGCAGGGAAGCGGCGGAAGATCGTCAAGGCGGATGAATTCGAGCGCGTACAGGCCGTCGGTGAGTTCTTCCTGCGTCCATCGCAGGGGAGCGGGCGTACATGAGGAGAATCCGCAACGGTCGAGAAAATCACGGAGTACTGCACAGGGATTTTTCGTGAGCCTGTCCCGCATCGCGCGCAGCAGCCTGGGGTGTGCGCCCGAAGTGAAACCCGGGAAACGGCAGAACGCGGGCGCCGCGCTCATGAGCACCAGTCTCCTGACGTCAAGCAGAGCCGCGCATCCCAGAGCGATGATCGCACCGGTGGACCATCCTGCGAGATACCGGGGCGGCGAACCGTGCAGAGCGAGCGCGTCGGCGCACCTCTGACGCCAGTCCACCCGCAGCGCAACCTCGGGGAGGTGATCGACCAGAAGCGGCATGAGGCGGTTGCTGTCGACAAAACGCGCCTCTCTTCCGAACACCGGCTGCAACATGCCGGGATCCACGCCCCAGCCGCCGAGCACCGTCCATTCGCTATCCATGCTTCTTTTTCCAGGAGCGGAGGTGATCGATGATAGTATGCCTGTGGTCCGCGCCGAGCGGCAACGACCAGGAAAATCTCAGCCGTGAAGTACCGGGGGGAACGGTGGGGGGTCTTATGGCGGGAACGATCACGCCCCGCTGCCGAAGGTAAGAGGAGAGTTCAATCGCTTTTTCCTCGTTACCGACCCGGCACGGGATGATCTGTGTGCTGCTCTGAATCGTGGAAAAACCGTTTTCCTCCAGAAGCCGGCGCATGAGCGCAGCTTCGGCGAGCACTTTTTTTCCAAGCCCGGGATGGCCGCGGAGGTACCGTACCGCGGCCAGGTCGTGGGCGAGTACCTGATGGGGGAGACCGGTGGAGTAGATGAAACTTCTGCAGAAATTTAGAAAGAAATCCCGGAAGATTTCCGAGGTCGCGATGTAACCACCCAACCCTGCCACCGCTTTGCTCAGAGTACCAATGCGGATGGCGATCTCCCCCGAAGTGCCCGTGGCGTCGACAAGACCGCTGCCGTTTTCTCCGAAAAGACCTGTCGCGTGGGCCTCGTCCACCATTACCAGCGCTCCGAATTCACGGGCGAGCTCCGCGATTCCTCCGAGCGGCGCACAGTCGCCCTCCATGCTGAACACCGTATCGGTAATGATCAGTTTCTCCGGCGCAACTGAAGCGAGGAGTCGCCGTTTGAGATCGCTCAGGTCACAGTGAGCATAGCGGGTGAGCTTACCGTAGGAAAGCCGTATCCCGTCATATATCGACGCATGGTTGAGCCGATCGCAGAACACCTCGGTGGAACGCGAACAGAGCGCCTGGATAACGCCGGCGTTCGCCGCGTAACCGGACGAGAACACCAGGGCCGTTTCAGTACGCTCCCATGCGGCGATTTCCGCTTCGAGTTCACGATAAAGGCCCGAATGCTCAGCTACCAGGCGTGAGGCCAGATTGCCGTGAGACCTGTTGCCGGCGAGCCGCTTCGTCTCATTGGCGACCTCCGGGTTCGCGTGCAGTCCGAGATAGCTGTTATGGGAGCAATCGATCTCGTGCCCCTCCGCGGAGCAGGACGGAATCGAGCGGAACCGTC
>CAZGVZ010000649.1:0-775 GCA_964529145.1 uncultured Fibrobacteraceae bacterium
GATGGGTATTGGGATAGAGATCGAGAAGAGTTGAGGAGGTAATGCGGTACCCTGAGCCATTCACGAAAAAACCGCAGTCTCGGGCCTGTGTCGCGCAATTGCATGAAACATACACGATCGATCGAGGTGCGATTCTGACAAGCGCCTCCCGCGCGGCTCTGGTCAGACCCGGTCGGGGCGGATCGACGATAACCACATCGACGGGTTGTTTGATGAACCGTTCCATCGATTCTACGCCTGCGGCAACCGGAAGAATATGGTGAATTCCGTTTCTGCGAAAGTTCGTGTGCGCACGCCGAACCATCTCTTCCGATGACTCGATCAGCCATCCACGTTCAAAGCAGGAACCGAGTGTCACGGAAAAAAAACCGGTGCCGCCATACAAATCGACGATAGTCTTTCCCTGGCCTGCATCGGAAACCGCGGCAGCCAGCCTTTCCAGCAAAAAACGGTTACTCTGGAAAAAATCGTTTCCCCGGATTTCAAAGGCATGCGGTCCGCATGAAAGAATCGCCGATTCACCGGTCACATCCGGCAAGACCGGATCGGAAACCACTGCATTGTCTCCCTCAATAAGAGGCAGGCTGCGGAGTCGCTCCGGCAAAAGACCAGGGTCTTCCGAGATCCGTGCGAGGACGGCATTGAGCCTCCCGGAAAGCAGCGGGCATCGGCCGACGGGTACGACATCATTGGTCTTGCGTTTGAAAAACCCGATCCGTCCGTCTCCGTCCACTTTGAACTGAGCCCTGCGGCGGTATCCGAACTCGGCGGAGGA
>CAZGVZ010000649.1:785-1065 GCA_964529145.1 uncultured Fibrobacteraceae bacterium
GTCTCGGGTCCTGGGAAACCCTGCAGTCTGCCGATACGCAACATCGATTCAAGAAAGATCTCACGTTTGATTTTCTTCTGATACTCATAATCTATGAAAAGCCAGTCGCATCCACCACATTCCCTGCCATGAATGCACGGTGGTTCGCGTCTGTGACGCGAGATTTCGGTAATAGCACTGGCCTCCATGACCATCATGCCGTTTTTCCGGTACAAAGGGATAGCCTTGACCCTCTCACCCGGAAGTGTCCCTGGAACAAGAACCGTGCCTTCATCTGTGC
>CAZGVZ010000649.1:1075-2877 GCA_964529145.1 uncultured Fibrobacteraceae bacterium
CTTTTCAATCGTGATTATTGAACACATCTTCAACTTTCTCAGATCTGAATTGAGCCCTTCGCGATTTGACGGAAGCTGCCGGTGAAAATGCCGCTGCAGAAAGGCTCGACTCCCCTTCCGGCCTTATCCGCACCTTTAACTCGACATCTTTCCCTTTTTTGAAAATAGCGCTCAATATCGATAAAAACAGTGAAAAAAGACCTCCCGTTCATTACGGGAGGCCTTTCTTTCGACGCCTCCATGAGCGCCGTCCGCGTACTGCACAACCTTTACACTTTAGAGAACTGCTCCTGATGAGACTTCATCCATTCTTCTTCCGCCTGCTTCATCTCTTCAGTGGAGAGTTCCCATTTATTGGTCGCAATGTTCCAGGAATGACCGAAGGGATCCTGCAACTGCCCCAAACGATCACCCCAGAAAGCGTCCTCTACCGGCATGGTTACCGAGCAACCTGCCTGAACGGCCTGCGCGAAGATCGCGTCACAATCCTCGACATAGAGCCACAGGTTTGTCCTGAAGCCGGTCTCGTTTTCCTGTTCGGAAAATGTATCGGACATCATGATATTGGAATCACCGATTCTGAGCATCGCGTGCATGATTTTTCCATCCGGGCTCTTCTCCGGATTGAAAAGCATTCGCGCTCCGAACGCCTTTTGATAAAGGTCGATGGCCTTACTGCAATCGCCGTGAAAAACGAGGTATGGCGTTACCGTGTTCATGCCTTCAGGTACCGGTTTCAAGGCTTTCTTCGGCATAACTACCTCCTGTTTGAAATCCGGGAGATCCGATCTGTGATCCTTCTAGATCTCCCTTATAAATATTCGTACGGCAGGATTTGTTATTTGAGATTGCCGAACAGCATCAAATGTGAGTTCACTCTACCACACCTCTTCAACAAAACGGAAACAGGCCGGAGGAGTGGGATGGCGGCACTCCCGGCGGGGTTGAAAATGAATGGAGCCTGCATGCGGTTCATGTATCCTCACCGCGACCAGAAGCGTTGCGTACTCCTCATCGAAACTCCCGCTTTTCTTCGCCAGGAATTCAGTATCCGGGTCTATACCTCTGCGGTGGTACTCACCGATACGGTCGCTCACACCATGCATCTGCAAATAGGTAATCTGCAGAAGATCCCTGTTTCTTCGCGGCACTTTGACCTGTCCTATGCCTTTGCCGTAGGTTCGCTCTCCGACCAGCATCGCGCCTGCACAGTCCTTCATAGCAGCAATGAATATCTCCGAAGCGCTCGCCGAATTCGCGTTCATGAGAACGGTCAGTTTCTTCCCCTCCAGTTCAGGCATACTCTCCTTTTTTTTTGTCGTCCAGTAATGATCCAGCGTGGAGGCTTTCCGCGTCTCGGGATCGTAGACGCGTTCGCGCGCCCGGAGATACTTTTTTCCAGGGGGGAGGAACGCTTCGATGATGGAATCGGTGACATGGATGCTTCCGCCGCCATTATCCCGCAGATCCACGATTATGTTCGGGTAAGGTGCTATTTCCCCAAGAAGGGAGAGCAGGGTATCATAGGTATGGTCGTACTGGACGAGGGGGGTCCCGTCAGTCGAATACTCGATTTCGCCGTCGGTGAATCCGGTGATCTCAATAACGACTGAGGAATCGGTTAATGGATACACTTTCAGCGATGGAACCGGAGCCATTTCTATCTTCCCCGTCAGGGTAATAGCGCCGGGTACCGGACCCGACCGCGCATAACGAGTGTAGTCATGCGTATAGCTGCCGTTCCAGTACAGGGTGTCCCTCACCGAAGCCAGGAGTTCCTCGGGTGTCTCGTATGCATAGGG
>CAZGVZ010000650.1:0-969 GCA_964529145.1 uncultured Fibrobacteraceae bacterium
GGTTATGTTTCCGGGAAATGGCGCTGCAGGGAGAGATTCCCGGCGTCGTGAAAGCAAGCTGGTAATTTGAACAAGAAAGGGTTTCAGGAATGTTAACAGACCAGATCGCGGACATGTTCAACCGGATCCGCAACGCGATACAGGCCAAAAAAAGAACGGTCGATATTCCCGCTTCGGGGCTCAAGAAAGAGATCGCCAGGATACTTTTCGAAAACCATTTCATCGGAAAGTATGCCTTTGTCAATGAGAAGGGGCGGGGCGTGATCAAAATTCTCCTCAAATACAACGAGGAGCAGCGCAATGCCATTCAGGGTATCAAACGGGTAAGCACTCCCGGAAGAAAGACGTATGTCGGTGTACAGAATGTACCGAAGGTTCTCAATGGACTGGGTGTCGCGATCGTTTCAACTTCCAAAGGCGTGATGACAGACAAAGACTGCCGTAAATCCAATGTTGGCGGTGAGGTGATCGGCCTGGTGTGGTAAAAAACGGCCGTGAGTTGTTCCACGTGATTGGTCAGGCGAAGAATTAAAGGAGTTTACAGTGTCTCGTATAGGTAAATTACCCATCAAAATACCCCAGGGTGTGAAGGTCACCGTGAGCGGCGGCCGCGTCGAGGTACAAGGACAGAAGGGCACGCTGAAAAGGGATGTCCATAAAGAGCTCGCGGTGAACGTCGAAGGTGACGTCATCACGCTCAAACCGGTAGCCCAGAACGAAAACGTCAAGGCACTTTGGGGGCTCAACCGGGTGCTGCTCGACAATATGGTGGTCGGCGTGTCCACCGGGTATAAAAGAGAGCTCGAAATCATCGGGGTCGGGTACAAAGCCGAAATGAAAGGTCGCGATGTCAATCTTCTCGTAGGATATAGTTCGCCTGTCCTTTATAAGGCACCGGAGGGCATTTCCATCAAGGTCGACAATCAGGTGAAAATAGCCATCGAGGGAATCGACAAGGAGAAAGTGGGG
>CAZGVZ010000650.1:979-2874 GCA_964529145.1 uncultured Fibrobacteraceae bacterium
TTTGCCATTACCGGGCAAACCGCGGCTGAAATCCGTCGTATAAGGCCGCCAGAGCCGTACAAGGGAAAAGGAATCCGGTATCTGGGTGAAAAGGTACGCCGGAAGGCCGGAAAAACGGCAGGTAAATAATCGTTTTCAATAATGGAGTTCACGAAATGAATAGCGCCAATAAACGGTTGATCGAACGCAAACGTCGCGCCTTCAGGGTCCGGAAGAAGATTTCGGGCACCGCACAGCGCCCCAGAATGTGCATTCGTCGTACGCTGAAACACATTTATGCCCAGATAGTGGATGACGTGACGGGCACGACTTTGGTACAAGTCGGCAGTCGAGGGAAAAAATTCTCGGAGATGGCCTCCGGGAAAGAGGGGACAAAAAGCGTGGATGCAAAACTGGTGGGAGCGCTTCTCGCCGAGCAGGCCAGAGAAAAAGGCATATCGACCGTTGTTTTCGATAGAAAAGGGTATCTTTTCCACGGCAGAGTGAAAGCGCTCGCTGAGGCTGCGCGTGAAAAGGGATTGATCTTCTAATCTGTGAGAAGGGGAAGAATTTGAATAAAGAAGAAGTGAACGGCAATGATGAAGTCCAACTCACCGACCGTCTGGTAGCGGTAAGAAGAGTTGCAAAGGTAGTCAAGGGCGGCCGTCGTTTCGGATTCAGCGCACTGGTGACGGTCGGTGACGGTAACGGCAATGTGGGCATTGGAATGGGAAAAGCGAACGACGTGACCGAAGCGATTCGAAAGGGAGTCGAAAGCGCGAAGAAAAACGTTGTCCGGGTGAATATCGTCGACGGCACGATCCCGCATGAAGTCATGGGGCATTTCGGTGCAGGAAATATTATTTTAAGGCCGGCTGCTCCTGGTACCGGAGTTATCGCGGGAGGGCCCGCCCGGGCGGTTCTAGAACTCGCCGGAGTGAAAAACATACTCACGAAATGCATCGGCACGACCAATGCCCATAATGTGGTCAAGGCGACATTGAACGGTTTACGACAGCTCAAGACTCGCGCACAGATCAACCAGCTTCGCCAGATACCTCAAAATGCGCCGGTATCACAGGGAGTGTAAAATGGCAAAGAAACTCAGAATAACTCAGATACGAAGTGCTATCGGACGTCTTGAAAATCACAAAAGGACAATCCGGGCACTGGGGTTGGGAAAGCTGCACCGTACGGTAGTGCATGATGATCATCCGACAATTCGAGGAATGGTTCGTACGGTCCGGCATCTGGTAACTGTCGAAGAGGTTGATGGAGAATAAAAAAATGCTCACACTGAATGGATTGAGACCCGAGCGCGGCTCGCGAAAAAAGAGAAAAAGAATCGGACGCGGTACGGGAAGCGGAAGCGGTTCGACGGCCGGAAAGGGCAATAACGGCAACAAGGCGCGCAGCGGAGCCTTCAACAAGGATTACTTCGAAGGAGGGCAGACCCCTCTTACGCGCAGAATTCCGAAACGAGGATTCACCAACATATTCAGGACCGAATATCAGATCGTCAATGTGGGGGACCTGGAGAAGATCGAATCCGCCGGCAAGGAGATCACCGTCGAATTTCTCCATGGCAATGGTCTGGTTCACGAAGTGGACCGGCCGGTGAAGATTTTGGGCAACGGGGAACTGAGCAAGGCGGTGAACGTCAAAGTTCATGCGTTCTCGAAAACCGCGCGGGAAAAAATTGAAAAGGCAAAAGGGAAAGCCGAGGTCATAGGTTAATGCTTAACACCTTTCAGAACATTTTCAAGATTCCCGAGCTCAGGAAAAAAATCTATTTCACGGCGGGGATCGTTTTCGTCTATCGGCTCGGAGGACATATTCCAACGCCGGGCATCGATCCCCGGGTTCTGGCGGATTTTTTCGCTCAATCCCAGAACTCGCTTTTCGGGCTCTATGAC
>CAZGVZ010000651.1:0-2868 GCA_964529145.1 uncultured Fibrobacteraceae bacterium
CGGCGGGGCGATATCACCGTGGCGATCTCCACGAACGGGGTGAGCCCCCGTTTTTCACGATATCTCAAAAACACGGTTGCCGCCGCGGTCGAACCACTGCACGGGGAAATCGCCGCGTACCTGGGCGGTATACGGCTGCGCATTCGCACGCTGCTGCCCGACATCGCGCTGCGGAGCGGATTCTGGGAGGAACTGTTCGCCGCCGATCCGGTCGCGGAAATCAAGGCGGGCGGCTGGAACGCTTTTCGGGAAAGAACCGAGCGGCTGCTGCAGGATCATGCAGGGCGGGTGTACGGTCATGAAGAAAAATGAAGGAATGGTCCATCTGATAGGCGCGGGTCCTGGTGACCCAGACCTCATCACCGTCAGGGGAAAACGTGTGCTCGAATCGTGCGACGTAGCGGTCTATGACGCGCTGGTCAACGAGCAGCTGGTCGCGCGGCTCCCGGAATCGGTACACCGGATTTTCGTCGGCAAACGGGGCGGAGAGCCCTCTCCCTCCCAGGGGACGATCAACGCGATAATCGCCCGTGAAGCGAAAAAAGGCAACAGGGTCGCCCGGCTCAAGGGTGGAGATCCCCTGGTGTTCGGGCGCGGCAGCGAGGAAATGGAGTATCTCGCGGAGCGCGGAATTCCGTTCGAGGTGGTGCCCGGAATCACCTCCGCGATCGCGGCACCCGCCTTCGCCGGAATTCCGGTGACCCACCGCTCGGTCTCTCGCTCGTTCGCTGTAGTCACAGGGCACCTGCAGGCAGGGGAGGAGATCGGGAAACTCGAACTTCCTCAGGCGGATACACTGGTTTTCCTCATGGGGATGTCCAATCTTCCGGCGCTGGTCGAAAAGCTCGTGACTTCGGGTAGGTTCACCCGGCGCACTCCCGCCGCACTGGTCAGGAACGCCACCCTGCCCGACCAGCGGTCGGTGACCGGGACGCTCGGCACCATCGCCGGCCTGAAGGAGCGAAAGTGTGTGAAGCCCCCGGCAGTGCTCGTCGTGGGAGAGACTGTCCGGTTTTCGAAAACACTCTCCTGGATGAAATCCCTGCCGCTCACCGGAGTACGGGTCGCGGTTCTGCGGACCAGCGAGCAGTCGGGCGAGTTGATCGAAGGTCTGGCCGCCCGGGGCGCCACCGTGCTCCCCTGTCCGATCATGCGCATCGTTCCCCGAAAACGGGAGTTGCGGAAATTGACTCCCAGGTTTCTCGAACCGTTCACCATGATACTGCTCACGAGCCCCAACGGAGCCGCGCTCTTCATGGAACATCTGCTGCAGTGCGGAGGGGACGCCAGGACTCTGGCCCGGAAAAAAGTCCATGCATTGGGTGGAGGAACCGCCGCTGCGCTCCTGAGATACGGAATCGCGGTGGACCTGCTCCCCGAAAAGTTCGTAGCCGAAGGGCTTCTCGAAGCGCTTCCCCGCGACCTCAGGGGGGAAAGGATTCTCATTCCACGGGCCGCGATTGCGCGCGAGGTCCTGCCCGCGACACTGCGGGAAAGGGGGGCCGAAACGACGGTGTTCCCGGTGTACGATACCGTCAAGGTCGACACTCCGGGATGCAGCTTCCGGGACGGCGACTACGTACTGTTCACCAGTTCCTCGACTGTCGAATTTTTCTTCGACGATCAGGAGCGCGCGAAACTCGATATCGAGCCGTGCTGCATCGGCGACATTACCGCGGCGACGCTGCGCCGTTTTTGCCGGAAGAAACCCGCGGTCGCCGTTAACGCGACCGTCCCCGCCCTGATCGAAGCGCTGGAATACGCGGTGCGTTCGAATCGTCGACGCAAGAGGTGACCATGGAACTCCAGCAGATCGAGCGCGACCTTCTCAATATTGTACAGCACGACTTTCCGCTCGACCCTTGTCCTTTTACCATAATCGCGGAGAGGCTCGGCATCTCGGAGGAGGAGTGCCTCGAACGACTCGATGATCTCAGCCGGCGCGGAATTCTGCGCGGAATAAGACCGGTTATCAACTGGAAAGAGGCCGGATTCACCGGCATCCTGATCGGAATCGAGGCCGACCCCGGTTGCGTGGATGAAGTGGCAGAAGCGATCAACACCATCCCCGGGGTGACGCATAACTATCTCCGGGAGGGCAGGCTCAATCTCTGGTGCACCCTGACGTTCGGCGGTCCCGAGGAGAAAGAACGGCTGATTTCGTTCATGGCCCGGCAGCCCGGCGTGAGGGACCTCAAGGAGTTCGCTTCCGAAAAGACTTACAAGATAGGACTGATTCTAGATGTCTGAACCGGCGCCCGATACGCTTCGCCGCCATCTCGAAGTGCTGCAGGATTCACTTCCGCTCACAAGCCGTCCGTTCGCCGGATACGCTGAAAAACTTGGAATTACGGAACACGAAGTGATCGGGCTTCTGCGTCATTATCTCGAGACCGGGGTGATCCGCCGCGTCGCGGGCGTGCTCAAGCACGACCGTGCCGGATTCTCCCGCAACGCCATGGTAGCGTTAGAGATCGATCCCGGTTCCTGCGACGACGCGGCCGCGGTGCTCACCAAATTTCCGTTCATCACTCATCTGTACCGCAGGACCTCTTACCCAGACTGGCCTTATACCATGTACGCCATGGTGCACGCCCGCACCCCCGGGGAGTTCGAGGCCCGTCTTTCGCAGCTCCGTGCATCGGTCGCGCACCGGTCGATGGCTGTGCTGCGTTCCGTCAAGGAGTACAAGAAGACCGCGTTTCGGATGGGGGAGCAGTAGGAGGTCCGGTGCTCCGGTAACCCTGTTGCACCGGTCCGGTTCAGGAAGCGATATTTGTTACGGGGCCTTATGAATTGTGGAAGTACGCCGTTTCGCCATGCACTCGCGGCCATACTGATCGCATCCGCCCCGGCCGGCGCGGAAAG
>CAZGVZ010000652.1:0-2612 GCA_964529145.1 uncultured Fibrobacteraceae bacterium
CACCTCGAAGCGCCGGATACGGTCACAGGACTTTCGGGCAAACCCTCGGAAATCCGGCTGCACTGCAGCGGATATGCGGCATCGGACGATACCCTTGTGGTGACGGTCACGGAGGGCGGGAGAGGTGTGGCGGCCGACACCTTTTCCGTGAAGGCCGGTTCGTTCTCGCTCGCCCGAACCATGGCTCTGCCCCCCTCGACCCCCGGTATTCGCCTGCACAACATCAAGCTCGCGACCTCCGGGGATACCCTGACGCTCTCGCGCAGGTTTCTCCGCCACTCGGTAGCCGAACGGTTCGTCTATGCGGTACGTTGTTCCACCAGAGCATCGCTTGACCTTAGATTCTTCCGCCTGGCGCTCGCCGGCGATCCCGCATTCACCGATAAGAAAGGCGCGGAATCTCCGGACGTGATCTTCATGTTCGACACCATGAAAACGCGGGTCCCTTCCGGAGTACTGCAGGTGTATATCGGATGTCTGCCAGGAAAGACGGCGGCCATCGATTCCTTGCACTCGGGACGGCCGTTCATTCCGGTCACCGGAGAGACGAATCCCTTGTCGGAGCTGCCGCTGGACGAGCTTCCGCCTCTCTCCTCGGTGATGACCTCCGGATCTGTATTTCCCTTCCGCTCCTGGCTCTCCCTGCGGCTGCGCGGAGACACCGTTCCACTCGTCTTCAGCGGCGTGTACCGTGACCGCCCCCTGGTCGCCTGTGCGTTCTCCGAATGCTGGAGGTGGGATTTTCTTCCTTTGTCGCATGCTGCCGGAGAGGCGGACGCCTTCGGTTTCACCCGGAAGTTCTGCTCACTGGTCGCCTCGACGCTCCGTTCGAGAAGAACCGATACCCTCATCGTCTTTTCTCCGGGCCCGCAAAGCGCCGGATCGCAGGTACGACTTTCATGCGTCGCGCCGGCCCACGATAATCCCTTCTCCCCTCTTCGACTCCGCTGCTCTCTCGAAGAGAAAAACGGCGGGCCCTGGAAGGACACGACGGTCGAGCTTTATCGCGAAGGCGGATTGCTGCAGATACTGACGCTCCCGCCGCTCGAGGAGGGGACCTATACGGTCAGGTGTTCCATCGCGACCGGTCGCAGGCAGTACAGTACAATCGCCGATTTTACCGTTGCACACGACATGGGCGAACTTTCCATATCAGGACAAAACGAGGCGCTGCTGAATGAAATCGGCCATGCTCTGGACATAGGGGACCCGAACTCCGTGTCGGCGCTGCTTCGCGCGATGGAGATGACCGGCACCGTCCCGGAACGGACGAAGAGCGTGGCTCTGCGGAAGACATGGTTGCTTCTCATCATTCTCCTGCTCCTTTTCGGAGTCGAATGGGTCGTCCGCAGGTACGCGGGGCTGGAGTGAGAGGGCGCAGCCCCGTGAAACCGGCGCCGCCGCTTCGGGCGGGGTTCCACTTTCACGGAGAACTGAACTATTTCCTCCGTGAAACACTCCGCGACAGGGAGTTCGACTACGCGTTCGACGGAACACCATCGGTAAAGGATGCCATCGAAGCCAACCGGATCCCCCACACGGAAGTGGGATACATCCTGGCGAACGGCGTGCCGGTGGATTTCTCCTACCACCTCAGGCATGGTGACAGAATCGCGGTATTTCCCGAAAAATCCGCTCTCACCGGCACATGTCCGGTACGCCTCCGCCCTCCTCCGGATCCTGTTTTCATCGCCGACGTGCACCTCGGTACGCTCTCCAGGTATCTGAGGCTTTTGGGATTCGACGTGACTTACGACAGTACACTCGACGACCCTGAAATTGTGCGTCGAGCGGTCGCGCAGCGGCGTATCATACTCACGCGCGACCGGGTTCTCCTCCATGCGAAAGTGATCGTCCACGGCTGTTGCCTGCATAGCGACGATCCGCTCGAACAGCTCGGAGAAGTGGTCTCCCGCTACGACCTCAAACACTCTGCCCGTCCCCTCACCCGTTGTCTTGTATGTAACGGCACGCTTCGAGAAGTCTCCAAAGAGCGTATTCTCGATCGCCTGGAGCCGAAGACGAAGATTCACTACGACACTTTCAGGCAGTGCGACTCGTGCGGAAAGGTTTTCTGGAGAGGGTCCCATTTCGGAAAACTCGATAAAGTACTCCGGATAATCCCGGGAGGGGAGACACCGGACGTGGGATCGACCTGAGGGGAGAATCCGGTTCCGTCCATGGGTAATTCAGCCATTTCACGGGCAGAGCACTGTCGCAAGTGAGAAGGCGGGCGGTGACTTTGCAGATCAATACCACCGCCGCAGAGGGTAGATTGTTTTTTCGAAGCGGGCAGGATCCGCGAAAAACGAGGTGATGCCCTGCATTAAATAGTTGCACCTTACCCACCGGCACATAGCCGGTGATTTCTTTTTCCCAAATCCCTGGAAGGCGATAATGATCATATGAGCCCGGCAAGCAAATGCATGCGAAGCCGGCGGGCCATGCAGTATCTTACATAACGGAAACGGAATCAACTCCAAAGGAGCCCCTCATGTATATAGTCCATGTTTTAGTCCATGTCAAGCCTGAGTACATCAAGGCATTCACAGCCGCGACCATCGAGAACGCGCGGAACAGCGTCAACGAACCGGGTGTCGCCCGGTTCGACT
>CAZGVZ010000652.1:2622-2846 GCA_964529145.1 uncultured Fibrobacteraceae bacterium
CTTTCCCGTTTCGTACTCGTGGAGGTGTACCGTACCCTGAACGACGCGGCGCTGCATAAGGAAACCGCGCACTACAAGCTTTGGCGCGACACGGTTGCCGACATGATGGAGGAACCCCGCACCAGCGTCAAATTGACGAACGTATTTCCCGCGGACGCAGGGTGGTAGATGATGAAATTCGATTTCTCCACCGCCGGACGTATCCTCTTCGGCAACGGTAGAGC
>CAZGVZ010000653.1:0-219 GCA_964529145.1 uncultured Fibrobacteraceae bacterium
CGTGTTTTGATCGTAAACCTGCTCCGCAGCGCCCTTCCCATCGTCACCGCCTGCCGCACCATCTTCATCTTGAGTTCCAGACCGCTGTCCGTCAAACCCGGACGGGACGACGGGAAACGGTTCAAATGCACGCTCTCCGGAGCGCCCGCAAGTTTGCCTGCCGCCAGATTCCTGTAGATGGATTCTGTAAGAAACGGCAGGAACGGAGCCATCACTCTG
>CAZGVZ010000653.1:240-2845 GCA_964529145.1 uncultured Fibrobacteraceae bacterium
AATAGAGTGTACGGTAGGCCTGATCCTTGTCGCTGTCGTTTTCGCTTTTCCAGAACCTTCGACGGCTCCGCCGGATATACCAGTTGGTGAGATTGTCGATGAAATCGACGAGCAGCGGCACAACCTTGTAAAGATTGTACTCCTCCATTTCAGCCGTCACCGAAGCCACGGTATGATCGAGCAGCGACACGATCCATCGGTCGAGCTCGGTTCCGCCCGCGGGAGGGTCGCAGGAATCAGGCTTCCATCCGTCAACTGTGGCGTAGGTTATGAAAAAGGAATAGGCGTTCCAGAACGGCAGCAGCACCGCACGCGACATTTCCGTGACCCCCTTCTCGGAAAAACGGAGGTCTTCCGCTTTGACCGCAGGGGAATTGATCAGAAAAAGCCGGAGCGCGTCCGCTCCCAGATCCTCGAGAACTTTCTCCGGGGGGGCGTAGTTTCTCAGCCGTTTGGAAAGCTTCTTTCCCTCTTCCGAAAGAATGATTCCGTTCACGATGACGTTCATGAAGGCGGGCTTTGAAAAAAGCGCGCTGCCGAGCACCGTGAGGGTGTAGAACCATCCTCGTGTCTGATCGAGCCCTTCCGCGATAAAATCCGCGGGGAAATTCCTTTCGAATCCGTCCTTGTTCTCGAAAGGATAATGCATTTGCGCATAGGGCATGGATCCCGATTCGAACCAGCAGTCGAGCACCTCCGGAGTACGGCGCATCGAAGCACCGCATTTCGGGCAGCGGATCTCCAGCTCATCGACGATGTGACGGTGTATATCATCCGGACTGATTGCCGCCTTCTCGAGACGGTCGGCCCAGACCGTATCGATCCCTGCACTTTCAATATTGCGCCGCGCGTCTCGATGCAGCCGGGCCTGCACTTCCCGGACTATTTCGAAATGCGCCGCGGCTCCTTCCGCCTCGTTTCCGTTTCCCGCGAGGCGGTGCAACTGTCGGAGGCTTCCGACGCACTCCCGGTGACCGCAGTCGCAAAGCCAGACCGGAAGGGGTGTCCCCCAATAGCGATTGCGGGAGATGTTCCAGTCGGGCGCGCTCTCTATTCCCTTACCGAACCGACCCTTCTGCAGGTGCTGCGGCACCCAGTGGATCAGTTCGTTGTTCCCGAGCATATTGCGCTTGAGCGGTTCGATTTTCATGAACCATGTCGTGATTGCCTTATAAATGAGCGCAGTGTCGCAGCGATAGCAAAAAGGATACCGGTGAAGGACCGATTCTCTGACCGCAAGGCGTCCGGAGGCCTTGAGCGCTGCGACGATATCGCCGTCGGCCTCATACACCAGACGTCCGCGCCACAGCGGTACCTCATCGGTGAACTTCCCCTCGTCGTCGACCGGACAGACGATGGGCAGACCGAGCCGCGCCCCGACCTGGAAATCGTCCTCTCCGAACGCCGGAGCGATATGTACTATCCCGGTACCGTCCTCTGTCGACACGAAGTCCGCGCAAACCACCTGGAAATACCGTTCATCGCGATCGGTGAAAAAATCGAAAAGAGGGACATAGCGGATACCTTCGAGTTCTTTGCCCGGCATTTTTCCGAGTAGTTCATATCCGGCCGCATCCGGGTAGTATGCGCCAAGACGATCCTCCGCCAGGATAAAGACGTTTTCGCCTGCGCGGATTTTAACGTAGGTGATTTCCGGGCCGACCGCCAGCACAACGTTCGACGGCAGCGTCCAGGGTGTGGTCGTCCACACGAGGAACCTGGTTCTTTCGTCACCCGCTACCGGAAACGTCACTGTGATGGAGGGTCCGGTGACATCCTTGTATCCCTCATTGACCTCGAAATTCGATAATGGCGTGGCACAACGGGGACAGTAGGGCTGAACCCTGAACCCCTGGTAGATCAATCCCTTTTTCCAGACTTCGGCGAAAACCCACCAGATACTTTCCATATAAGATGGGTCCATGGTTCGGTACTGATTGACGAAATCGACCCACCGTCCCATCCTCCTGACAACCTGCTCCCATTGCGCGGTATACCGGAGGACAATCGACCGGCATGCTTCGTTGAAGAGATGGATCCCGAGTTTCTCGATATCGCGCTTTCCGGACACCTTGAATTCACGCTCCATTTCGTTCTCGACCGGCAAACCGTGACAATCCCATCCGAACCGCCGTTCGACGTGCTTTCCGCGCATGGTCCAATAGCGGGGAACGATATCCTTGAGTGTACCCGCGAGGAGGTGTCCGTAGTGCGGCAACCCGGTCGCAAAAGGCGGCCCGTCATAGAAAACGTAGGAGTCGTTGTTTTCGGTTTCCTGCAGCGAACGTTCGAAGATCGACTCACGATTCCAGAAAGAAAGAATTTCGGCTTCGATTTCTGGGAAGGAGATGCGGGATGAAACGGGCGAAAACAGGTCACTGCCACTCATAACGATTCGAGCACTTTCTTGATAAGTTTGACTAAAAACGGCTCGGTCCGGTCAGCCGCCGCGACGATCTTTTTTATATCGGTAGGCTCAAGGGCATCGGGAAGGCAGGAATCCGTGACCACCGAAAGGCCCAGAACCCTGAGCCCCGCATGCACCGCGGCGATCACCTCCGGCACCGTGCTCATTCCTATCACATCCGCACCGAGAACCTTGAGC
>CAZGVZ010000654.1:0-2838 GCA_964529145.1 uncultured Fibrobacteraceae bacterium
CACGGAAATCGAAGTTACCTGTACGGGCTCATGTCCTCCGCAAAGAGTACAGGCAACTTCGATTTCCGTGCGGGTAATTTGACCGGAGACAGGTACTTGGACGAGTAATACAGCTGCCACCACGGGGTTTTATGGGTGGTCCAGTCGCTTTCTGTGGGAAATGGCCGTTTCAGCGGTGAAATAACATAGAGAACAAGCGCCAGAAAGAGCGCTCCGAGTGTATACCACAGAATCAGCATATTCCATATTCCGTCCGGTTATAATGCGACAATCTTTTTGGTGATGTCCTTGGGTTCTTGTTTAAAATAGTGTACGGTGGATGGCCGGAACCGTTTCATCGGGAACTTTTCCATTTTAAGAATCCACTTTGCAAGGCTTGGAATTATGGCCGGGCATCGTCCGTTAATGGAGATCGTTCCACCCCTGTCGAAAACCCGAAGCGGTTCGGGTCCAGCGGGTGCGGGATCCCGGGAAATGGTCTGACCGGAATTGCCCGGAAAAATATCCCCCGAACTGATGGGGAGACATAGATCTTCCGTATTTAACTGGTTGAAAGCAGGTTTGCCGGGGGCCGGAATTCATCCTTACGGCCCCCGGTGATTCGTCAGTTCGCCCGTGCCACGAATTCGTCGGTAGTCGTATCGATTTTGATGCGGTCTCCGATATTACAGTAAAGGGGAACCTTGATTTCGTAGCCTGTATCGAGTTTCGCCGTTTTCAACACCTTACCGCTGGTATCGCCCTTCACCGCGGGTTCGGTATAGACGATCTCACATTCGACCTGTACCGGAAGTTCTACTCCCACCGCTTTCTCCCCGTACACGATGATGTCGATGATCATCTCCTCCTTGAGATAATTGAGCGCGTCACCGAGATCTTCCTTACTCAGATCCATCTGCTCGTATGTCTCGTTGTCCATAAAAGTGTAGAAACCGTTGCTCTCGCAGAGGAATTGCATTTTCCTGCGGTCCAGAACCACATTGTCGAATTTATCCGAAGCCCTGTAGACCGTCTCCGAAATGGCACCGGTAGAGAGATTCTTCGTTTTCATTTTAACCGAGGACGCTCCGCGGGACCCTTTGTTGTAGATAGCTTTCAGGATGATGAAAAGATCGTTGCCGATTTTAACGGTGTTCCCTGCACGCAGGTCTTGTGCTTCTTTCATTGGTACTCCTTGATTGTTTATAACTGATTAAATGATATCGCCTGGAGACTGTCGTCGACAGCCGACCGGAATTGTACCGGACGTATGATACTCAATACAGCGGAGGGATGAGATATCGGTCGGTAAGAAATGTCCCGTTCTGAAAACACATGGGCAGACGATCGCACCTGTTATTTGAATTCACGGATAAAATCACGGAAATTTACCACGAGATTACGATTATTCATCATAAAATAACTCATTTCCGATGTTGCATGCTCGATTTTCTTCAAATTCTCGAAAAAAGGGAGATAGCGTTCACTGGTAACCTGGTGGTTTGTTTCGGTCGGTGCGTCGTTGAATCGCAATTCCAGGTCGCGGTAAGTCGCGAAAAGACTCTCACTGTCGAAAAAGGGCCTGAAGATTTCGAGGAACGCTTCAACCTTGACCTTCTGATATTTTTCTTCCTGCAGGTACGCATTCCAGATGAATGGCTTTCCCGCCATTACCGCCTGGACCAGCGAATCCTCACCGCGGACCATGTTAAAATCGGCGCAGCAAAGCAGGGTGTCGTACTCCTGCTGCTCGATCAACGGCATGAAGACGAAATGAACCTTTCCGGCGGAGGATTCCCGGTACGATACATCACCGCAACGGGCAAGGGATTGCCGCATTCCCGAGTGCGTTTTTTCACCGAAGCAGAGAAGCACCGCTTCGCGGTTCAGGATCCCCAGATCGGAAACGAGGGTGTCGAATCCCCGTTCGTAGGTGAAAACCGTCCCGACGAGCGCAGATTCGTCAATGCTTATGTCGGGGCGATAACGCCTGAGTAATCCGAGAATAAATTCCTTTCTTCGGAATGCGAGTTCCTTTTTTTGCCTCTGCAGCTTCGAATTATAGAGCAGACCGCCTGTCTCAGGAGTAAAACCGGGCATGAAAAAGAACTTCTTCGCCGAGCCTCCGGGAAGAAGCGATTCCTTGAGATGGTAACCTTCGACCCATTTTTCCGCCGAGAGATATTCAAGATTGATGATCAGTGGACCGGCGACCAACGCCTTTTCGTAATAACATTCCGGCGAATGGCAGCCGAACAGCTCCACGAGGACATCCGCGCATCCGAGCCTTTCCACACTTTCGGAATCGAGCCTCCGTGAATCGATGACGACGATCTCCTCATGTTTCTGAATGAAGAGTCCCGTGTCGATAGGGGAGGTAATTACCCCCAGCACATCGATATTGTCCAGGAATAGCCGTACGCGGCATTCCGGGGACACGAGTTTAAGCTCGGTCGCGAAACGGAAAGCTACCCCGGCATCTCCGAGATTGTCGATAACGTGGCAGAAGAGATCGATGCTGGAAAAGTTCATGATTCAAAAACGAAAAGCGGTTGTGGAATACGCGCGGTCCCGACCACTTCAGCGGATCGGAAGATTCCGCAAAAAAAATCGGACGATTCATTAAGGAGGAAATGCAGTTACGCCCGTGCAGCTGCGCACCCCTCATTCCGGATCTCCGCGAGATCGCGGAAGAGAATCGCCCTGTTAAGATAAATGATTACTTACCGGCGTTGTAAGCATCTGTTGAAAACCATTCCTGCCGGGCGGAGAGTAAACCACCGCTTATGGCGGATGGTAATTGACTCACTCATTACGTAAAAACATTGGATTTTATGCTGTGATTCATTAAAAAATCTC
>CAZGVZ010000655.1:0-1391 GCA_964529145.1 uncultured Fibrobacteraceae bacterium
TTTATCAGGATTCCACGCGGCGACCGAACCCATGATGCGTTTGATGCATGCGCCGTATCGGTCGCTCCTGCGGCCGCGGGCACCGCTACCCGGAGTCGCGATCACTCCGCATGTAGGTCGTGACTGGAACGGGAAGCCGGAATCAGTCGAAAAGGCCCTGTTACCGGACGGTGCATGATCGTGACCCCGAAACCACACGCTTTCCCGCGGACTTCTTTATTTTTAAGACATTCCGGGCCGGCCGGGCCGGCCCGAATGCATTGAATCTTTTACGTACGAGTGGTATATTATTTAGCTTTTTTGGTTTTTTCCCGAAGAAGCCGCCGTTACCTTTTCATCCCAGCCAAAGGAGGCTCGCCGTGTATTCGATGGCCTTATCCGCTCCTGCACTCGGAGTAGTCGGGCTTGTCGTGGTGTTCGCGATTTACGCATTAATTTCAAAAGCGGATCCTGGAAACGACAAGATGAAACACATCGCTTCTTTAATTCGTGAAGGAGCAATGGCTTACATGAAACGCCAGGCGCTGTACGTCGGCGGTTTCATCATCGCGGTGACCATCATTATCGCGCTTTTCCTCAAGCCCTACAATCTCCAGTCGGCCGCAGCCTACTTCTGCGGGGCTTTGGCTTCCATGATCTGCGGTGTGATCGGGATGAATGCGGCCACAAAGGCCAATGTACGCACTTCGAATGCGGCCAACAAACATGGCGCCGATGGAATGGCAAAAGCCCTGAGCATGGCGTTCAACGGCGGCGCGGTCATGGGACTTGCGGTCGCCAGCATCGGCCTGATCGGCTTCGGCACCCTCTACTGGCTCATCATGACCTATGCTCCCGAAGGACAGCAGACCGCCTATCTGACGATCATGAACACGTTCGGCATGGGCGCGAGTTCGGTAGCCCTGTTCATGAGGGTCGGCGGAGGCATCTACACGAAATCCGCGGATGTCGGCGCGGATCTGGTGGGCAAGGTCGAAGCGGGCATTCCTGAAGACGATCCCCGCAATCCCGCGGTCATCGCGGACAACGTCGGAGACAATGTCGGCGACGTCGCGGGCATGGGTGCGGACCTGTTCGAATCGTATGTCGGTTCCATCGTTGCCGCGATCGCGCTCGCGGCCACATCGTCCGCGGCGATGATCGCGCAAAATCAGATCGGCTTCGCGTTTTACCCCATCACGGTCGCGATCATGGGGCTGGTGAGCAGCCTGATCGCCATAGCCTCGATGAAAGTCCTTCAGAAATCCAGTCCGGCATTCGCGATCCGCATGTCGACGTTCATCGCTGCGGGCATCCTGATCGTGCTGGCGTACATCACCGCGCAATACCTCGGAATAGGCTTCAAAGCCGCGCACGCGGTTTTCGCGGGCAGCGCCATCGGAATAGCGATA
>CAZGVZ010000655.1:1401-2827 GCA_964529145.1 uncultured Fibrobacteraceae bacterium
CCTGCCACAGTGATCATCCAGGGACTCGCGGTCGGTATGGAATCGATCATTCTCGCCATTGCCGGGATCTGCATCGCCATGGCGGTGAGCTATCACTTCGCCGGACTTTACGGAGTGGCGATCGCAGCGGTCGGCATGCTCGGCACCATAGGCGTGACAATGGCGGTTGACGCCTACGGCCCCATCGCGGACAACGCAGGCGGCATCAGCGAAATGAGCGAACTGGGACCGGAAACCCGCAGCATCACAGATACGCTCGACTCGCTCGGAAACACCACCGCGGCGATCGGCAAGGGTTTCGCGATCGGCTCAGCCGCGCTCACCGCTCTCGCGCTCTACGCTGCGTACAGCCTTGCAGCGGATGTCAAGGCGATCGACCTGATCAATGTCAACGTGGTGATCGGGCTCTTTCTGGGCGGACTCATTCCGTTCTTCGTCGCTTCGAACACCATGAAATCGGTCGGAACCGCGGCCTTCGCCATGGTCGAGGAGGTTCGCCGCCAGTTCAGGGAAATCACCGGCCTCATGGAAGGAAAGGCGAAGCCCGATACCCGCCGCTGTGTGGATATCGCCACCAGGGCGGCGATCGGCAAGATGATGCTCCCCGGGATCGTCGCTGTTCTCTTTCCGGTGGTCGTCGGCTTTTTTATGGGTAAAGAGGCTCTGGGCGGAGCGCTCGCCGGCGCCACACTTTGCGGCGTCATGCTGGCGCTGCTCATGGCCAACAGCGGCGGCGCGTGGGACAACGCCAAGAAGTATATCGAAGCTGGAAAACTCGCCGGCTTCGCAAAGAAGAGCGATCCGCACAAGGCCGCTGTGGTGGGTGACACGGTCGGCGATCCGTTCAAGGACACTTCCGGTCCCTCCATGAACATCCTCATCAAACTGATGTCCGTCGTCAGCCTGGTGATCGCCCCCCTGCTCAGGGATGCGGTACCTCTGTTCGAGCAGCTGTTGAAATAACTACTTTTACCGGCAGGACCGGTCATGGAGGCCCTCTTCGGCAACGAAGAGGGCCTTTTTTCACCCGGCTTCACTCGACATCTTCGCTCTTTCGAAAAAAAAGCGTTCAGCCAGGTTCCAAGGCATGTATTCGACTCTGGAATCGGAAATAGTGGCTCAACGGGGCTCGATTCTGTGGCGATATGGTCGTGTGCTACGATCCGGCCCTGCGGGCCTGAACTACGTAACAATCGAAACAGTGTATCCCTTTTTTTCAGGGGATTACAGAAAACGTCACTTTCCTCGTTCATCCGGCCCCCCCCCACACCTGGTCCCATTTTCGTCAACGGTGGAGGGAAACTCCACTCTTTTCCAGCTCCCTTCCACCATAAACGGGGGAAGGACTGGAGAATAGGGCGAATCGGTGGTGTAAAGCAGGTTCCACGATTGTTGCATATACCTTAGCTGAGGGGATCCCGCTAAT
>CAZGVZ010000656.1:0-2822 GCA_964529145.1 uncultured Fibrobacteraceae bacterium
AAATCATCCAGGAGGTGACGGTCGGCTATACCGGATTCAGCATGCCGGGAACGAACCTGTCGGGATATTCGGAAAGCCATGAGGGATTGTTCGGAATCAAGGTGAAATCCCGTCTCGGCCCTCTCGAACTCACCACCATCGCGAGCGTCGAACAGGGACAGTCCAACAAGAAGACCTATTCCAGCAAAAGCGGGGGTGACGGAGCGGCATCCTACCCCGCGAAGGAGTTCATCAAGGACCGGTATTTCTTTCTTGACAACGCCTACCGACGGCATTACATGAAGAAATACAACATCACGAACCCGGATCCCGACGCTCCTCCGCCTCCGAAAGTAACGGCCATCTCGGTATGGCGGAGTTCCAACCGGGGCATCACCGAGAACCGGTCGAATATTAAAAATGTAAAGGTAGACGACATCGACCAGACTTTCCTGTTCGAGAGGCTCGAGCGGGACAAACACTATTATCTCGACGATGTGGAAGGCTACATACGGTTCGCCGATTCCATAAATTTCCAGGGTGAGCAGCAGGTGGCGATTTTTATCCGAACCGAGGATCCGGAGGGAAATCCTGATCTGCAGAAAGGATCGTTCGAAACGGTCCAGGCAGCCGACAGCACCGGCAAGTCGGTTTCCGACACCTTGTGGAATCTCTGGACGCTTCGGCCGAAGGTGCCGATCGAGAGCGCCGCTGAAGACACTTCCCGGTATTACCTGATGTGGCGCAACGTCTACCCGGCGAGCCTCGAGGACCCGACCTCCTTCAAATTGTCGATCAAGGTCGTCGATTTCGATCTCAACAACGAGCGCCGGGAAATTGCAGAAAACAACGAGTTCTTCGCGGACATCATGGGCCTGACCGACGACAACAAGCCCAGAATACAGAACTCGCACATTTACAACAAGCAGAACAACGAACTGGTCATTCCGCCGTACGACTCGGTCTGGAACGATTCCATCGACGGATTCGAGGTGTTCAACAACCCCGCGCTGGGCGATATGAAGTATCGCGACACCCTGATCTACCGCAGAAGCCTCAACCCGTCCATCGAGGCGGACAAAGACTACAAGACCAGATACGAAATCGAACTCTCCGGAAAGAAAAAAGAGACCACCCTGAGCGACCTGGGATGGGGAATCATAGAGGGCACCGAATCGGTGAAGGCGGACGGAGTCAGGCTCGAGCGGGACCGGGACTATACCATCAATTACGATATGGGTATGATAGACCTCATTTCGCAACGGGCGAAAGCGGCCGAGAAGGTCGAAGTCGAGTACCAGAGCGAGGCTTTGTTCGTGCCTGAGAGGAAAACCTTCCTGGGCACCCACGGCAAGGTGGATTTGCCCTTCGTCAGCGATAAATCTTACGCCGGCGCAAGCCTTCTTTTCCAGAGCACCGAGAGCAACGAAGACATCCCGAGACTCGAACAGGAACCTTTCAGAAAGATGCTGTTCGACATAAACACCCATTTCGAGTTCGAACCGGAATGGATGACCGACCTGGTCAACGCCCTGCCCCTTGTCCAGACGCAGGCCGCTTCCTCGGTTACGATGGACCTCGAGTTCGCGCACAGCAGGGTCAACCCGAACAAGAGCGGCGCCGCGTACATCGACGATTTCGAGGACAGCAAACAGGCCGATCCCCTCAGCAACAGCTATCAGTCGTGGTACCAGGCGAGCCCGCCGGTATCCGCGGATTCCCTGTACTATTACCCTCCGGCGTGGAGCTGCTACTGGTTCAGCCCGCGCGACCAGGACGCCGCTCACGCCATAAAGCGAAGGGACATCGTGGAGCTGAGCGAGGCGGAGAAGAAGGCGAGCCAGATCGGATCGGATTACGAATACGTGCTGCGGCTCCACGCGACGGCCGCGCCCCCGGACACAGGGAACGACGTCAAGGACCGCTTCAGGAAAGCGTGGGCGGGCATCATGACCCCGATCTCCCAGAGTTTCGCCAACAAGGAACTCGCGCAGTACTTCGAATTTTACATCAAGGCAGAGGACGGTTTCGACGATGCGGGTAAACTGCGCATACAAATGGGAGAGATGCGGGAGGACATTTCCCTGGACGGCCTCCCCCCGAACAACCGGGAAGACCGCGAGGACACGGCGCAGGTGGTCCAGACCCAGTCGTATGACGTCAACCTTGACCTGGGCTGGGACAAGCTTCCCGACACTCTCGAAAAGTACTGGATTCCCTCATCCAGGCCGGGGGAGTGGGATTCGCTCGGCTACGGGCATCCGCTGCTCGGGTCCGATTCGCTCGATCCGGCCAGGGACAATTACCGCCAGTACTACTACGACCAGGGGGACATCAAGAATTACCTTTACGCCTGCCGCCGGCAGCTCGACGGAAAAATCGAATACTCCGAGGATATAAATTTCGACGGCGCGGTCCAGACCGCGATCAAGGAGAAATATTTCCAGTATACCGTGAACCTCGCTGACGCGGCCTCCCCCTTCATTGACACCACGGTAAACTACACTCACCCGGGCGTCTGGAGGAAATACCGGATTCCGCTCAGGGAACTGTTGAAGGGGTACGAGCATGCCGTCGACACGGTCGAGAACCCCCGCTGGTCGAACATCACCATGGTGAGGCTGATCTGGGACGGGTTCGACTCTACGAGACTCGACAGGGAAAAACAGCTGGTGCTCTACAACATGGAATTCGTGGGCAATCAGTGGATCGAGGTGGCGGATTCTTCGCGGATCAGGATACGTTCGTCTGTGGTCAACACCAAGGAAGATACCACGTATGAGGCCCGCTGGGAGGATTACCGCGATCTCATCAACCGGGAACGGGACGAGTACGGCTACGAG
>CAZGVZ010000657.1:0-2817 GCA_964529145.1 uncultured Fibrobacteraceae bacterium
CTCCGCTTCTCCTTTCACGCTCGCGGTGACCATACTTGCGATAACCCTGTACGGCGCCTTCATACAGGCCGATCTGCCCGGCGGCGGGCAGCTCATGGACAGGGTCAGGATCGAGCTCACGAATTTCGGCATACCGGTAGTAGCGGTGATAATGGCGCTTCCCTTCATCGCGGGAATGACATCGGGAATCGCCGTCGGCATGGTGGGAGCCTCGTTCCCGGTGGTCCTGGGTCTGCTCGGTGACACGCCAACGGTACGCGAACTACTATCTACGACGCTTCTGGCTTATGCCATGGGGTACATGGGAATGATGCTATCTCCTCTGCACGTCTGCCTTGTGGTCACGAACCGGCATTTCAAAACGAGTCTGCCGGTGAGCATCATCAAGCTGACGAAACCCGCCGCCATGGTGACTGCGGGCGCATTGGCGATCTACGGCGCCATTCGTTTCCTGTAAACGCTGCTCGGACGAGGGATGCACCACGGATGGGGGTGCAGTTCCTGTGTAAAACGTACATCACCTCTGCAGTGAAGCTATATTATGAGAAGCGGTGACCCCAGAGCGCTTCTCCAGGTGCGTGCATGAAAATAAACAGCTCATACGGAATCACGGGTTTACACAAATCCCCGGCAATCCTTCTCTCGATGGTCTTCTCGATCCTTTCCATGAGCCGCCCGGAGCTCTCAGCCCTGGAGGAACGGCTTCTCCCGTGGTTCGAGAACTCCTTTCCCCGGACGAGTACTGTTCTTCGGAAAAGGAGTTCCGGAATTCCGGGCCCGAACGCCGCGGACCTCATGAAAATCGCCCGCAACTGGCGTTTCCTCTCCCCCGCTTTCCGGAAAACCTACCTCGAAGCGCTCGAAATACCCGCCGGTTTCCGCATGTACCGCTCCCCGGGCTTCGGCATAGAGATCCATTTCGCCACCAGGGGAGATGACGCAGTCGATACCGCCGACCGGTACGGTCCCGAGGTGAACGAATGGCGAATCCTTACCGGAGATCCGAACGGAGTCCCCGATTATGTCGATCAGGCGGCGTTCGCCCTCGACAGCGCATGGAGCATGGAGATCGTCCGCTTCGGTTTCCCACGGCCGTTTCCGTATATAACGGGAGAGTTTTCCTCCGACAATTACAGGGTGGTGATCAGGGAGATGAGTTTCGATTACTACGGACTCACCTCTCCCGTCGGATCGGACACTGATTCGGATGATGGTTTCCCAAGCATTATCACGATCCGCAACTCCTGGGAGGGGTGGGATATTAACGAAGTCATAGAATATGAATCACATCCTGAGAAAGGGATCCGCATCACCTGCGTGCACGAGTTCTTTCACGCCATCCAATATCGCATGTCGCGACAGGTGCGCGAGGATGTTTACCTGGACGATTTTCCTCTCTCATGGGTAGAGGGAACCGCCTGCATGATGGAGGAACTCGGATTCCCCGAGGTCAACGATTACTCCCAATACGCGGTCGACTATTTCGAGAACCCTTCCCGCTTCTCCGTTTTCGGGACCGCTCACGACCAGACCATCTATTCGAACGTACTCGCCTGTCTTTTCCTTTACCGCGCCCTGGCTCCGGAACCCCGTGGCATAGAATGGTTCAGGGGAATTTTCGTCGGGAACATGGAGAAGCCATCCCCGTTCACTCACCTGCTCGACGAAGCTTCGCGCGGCCAGGGACGGACTTGGACGGACATTCTCAATGAATTCCATACCGCATCCTTCTATTCGGGGGCGCGTTCCTCGAAAAACCGTTTCATCTCCGATGCCGCGGTGCTGCCCGAATGGTCCTATACCAGAGGTGGAATTCCACCCGGGGAACCCGTCGAACTCACCGTAAAGCCGTCGTCCATGCGCTGCATCTCTTTCGTGAACAATGGAAACGAATCCACCGGCATCCTGCGCGTGTCGTGCATCGCGCATAATGATCCGGGACCAGGCGCCTTCGCTGTCCGTGTCGTGCTGCGTGACGGCGAGGACGCGGACAGAGATTCGACGATCGTGCTCCTGCCATCCTCTCCAGATACCACCTCGGCGGTTGCGGGGAACTGGACGCTATGGGAGGAGGCGGTCGCGGTGGTCACCTGCGGCATCCGTGACGGAGACCTGCGCCTCACTCTCCGGTTCGACCCTGTCGCGACCCCGGCGGATTTCCCGCGTCCGCCAAGACCGGCGGCCGTCGACCGCAAGCGGCCCTGCTCGTTCGGTCTTGATGGCCGCATCATTTTCCGCCCCCCTGCCCCTTCCGGTATCCGCGTCATCACCGGCAAGAACTCCCCGGCGCGCCGCATGATGAACATTCGCTGACGTATATACCCCGAAACGAGAGATCATGAAAAAAAAATGCCTCCAGAAACACAGGCGGCGTGAAGGCGTTCGCCCTAATTAAACAAATTTTAACGGGACTTCTTCAGGATTACCCGGGCGCACCCTGCATCAGTTACAGTATGCTATGGTATCTGTAAATAATCCTTCCAGGGATTCAACACGAGGAGCCGTCGGCTATACGATGGAGCGATAAGACACCTTCGTTTTCAACGGAGTACTGCCCGCTTCAACCAAGCTGCCGCTCTGTGCAGGAGCGCGCCATGGCTTGACCCTGCAAAGGTGGAAGTAGTTGACTTCAGGGCTGTCATGTACGCCTCATTCCGTTTCGACGGTCAGGGAAACCAGTTCCTCGACAACCGACGCGGTCATTCCCCAGACCGGACCTTCCGGGGTCCGGTAGACGAGAATCTTTCTTGTCCCGCTCTGCCAGGAGTTCCAGTATTTTTCCGGAAGACCCAGTTCGCGCGCTGGAAAAGAGGATAC
>CAZGVZ010000658.1:0-809 GCA_964529145.1 uncultured Fibrobacteraceae bacterium
CCGTTCTCGGGATGGCGTTTCATGATGAGGAACTCTTCGTTGGTGTACTTCCCTGGCTTATTCAGGATGCTTTCAGGGACCCGCATTTTTCCGATGTCGTGAAGCAGCCCGCCGATACCTGCATCCAGCAACTGGTCCACGGTATATCCCATCGAATGGACCAGTGAAGTGATGAGAATGCCTACATTTACAGAGTGGACATAGGTGTATTCGTCGTACCCTTTGATCTGGGCCAGGCTGACCAGTGCATCGGGATTTCGCAGGATGCTCGACACCATCTCTTCGGCTGCCCGTTCGATCGTTCCTATCACGACCTGTTTTCCGAAACGTACGGATTGAAGCGTGTTCTTCGCGGCTTCCAGAGTGGCCTGATGCACCTCTTTGGCTTTTTTCAGCTCCTGATAGTAGGATCGCTCACGATCGGCGGCCGCGTCCCCGGGGGAGGTATCGTTTGTAGAGCCGGTCGCATCGGCGGTGGCGGAGTCCGCCGGAAGGACAAAGACATGTCGTACGCCCTGCCTCTTCAATGATTCTATCTGCTCGGTATCCATGATGGTTGTCGCCGAAAGGATCAACTTACCATCTTCACTGAACACGTCTTCGAGGGTCATTCCGATTCCGAGGTCTTCGATTTTCACCCTGGAAGCGTGGACCGTTTCCCTGTGCATATATTACCCTTTTCGAAGGTTGAGCGGTCTACAGCACCATTATATACTGCTTTTTAATGGATATCAATCGGAAAGCCGCCCGGGTCCCGGGAAAAGATGGTGCCCGGTTTTTCTCCGGAAAACCCGTGTGTCCTGAACTTT
>CAZGVZ010000658.1:909-2817 GCA_964529145.1 uncultured Fibrobacteraceae bacterium
CAGTTCAGGTCCGGCTCCCTTCCCCCAATAATGGGGGAAGGGCTGGGGATAGGGGCAAAGGCAAGGTCAGTCTGAAATGTATGCAGCACGGAGAATTGGAGGTAAATTTCCGGCACTGAATTCCTGCCATACATACGATTTTCTGTTCCTGTTCAAAATCCGGTTCACGGTAAATGTCAAAAGAGCCCCCTGTGTGTCCTGAACTTTCAGTTCAGGTCCGGCTCCCTTCCCCCAATAATGGGGGAAGGGCTGGGGATAGGGGTAAAAGCAACGTCAGGGTCCGCGGTCCCGGGCAACGCCTTCACGCATCTGTTTAAAAATGGAATCGTGTTTCATTTTCGAACGTCATAAATGCATCATCCCTTAACCGATTCGCTCCCTTCACTGTTTTTTTTGGAAAGGGGAATCTGGTACGGCAATTGCGTATTCGCCCATACTTTCAATCGCTTACTTTTTCAACCATTCGAGGAGGATGTTGTATGAAGGTCAAACCGCTTGAGGATCGTGTAATTCTCAAACCGATGGAAGCCGAACAGAAAACTTCCGGAGGGATCATCATTCCGGACAATGCCAAGGAGAAACCTCAGAAGGGTGAGGTCATTTCGGTAGGGCCGGGAAAAGTGAACGACAAAGGGCAGAAGATCGACATGACCCTCAAAAAAGGGGACAAAGTCCTGTACGGGAAGTACAGCGGCACCGAGGTTAACATCGACGGGGACGAATATCTGATCGTCCGGGAAAGTGATGTACTGGCCATTCTGTAAATGAATCAACCGAACGAAAGAAAGGATACCAACCTATGGCTGCCAAAATGGTTGCTTTTGATATTTCAGCGCGCGAAAAACTTCTAAAGGGAGTCGATGTGCTTGCCAATGCCGTGAAGGTCACTCTTGGACCGCGCGGCCGCAACGTTGTACTGGAAAAGAGCTGGGGTTCACCCACCGTGACCAAAGACGGAGTTACTGTCGCGAAAGAGGTGGAACTCGAAGACAAGTTTGAAAATATGGGCGCCAAACTGGTGAAAGAGGTCGCATCCAAGACGTCGGATGTGGCGGGTGACGGTACGACCACGGCAACGGTCCTGGCCCAGGTCATCGCCCATCTGGGCATCAAGAACGTGACCGCCGGGTCCGATCCCATGGCTCTCAAACGAGGCATGGACAAGGCGGTCAAAGCCGTGATCGAGAACCTGAAAAAGGATTCCCGTCCAGTTGCCGGAAAGAAGGAGATCGCCCAGGTGGGTTCGATATCCGCGAACAACGACATGGAGATCGGAGATTTGCTCTCCAATGCCATGGAGAAAGTGGGCAAAGACGGGGTCATCACCGTCGAGGAAGCCAAATCGATGGATACCACGCTTGAAGTGGTCGAAGGCATGCAGTTCGACCGCGGCTATATCTCTCCTTATTTCGTTACGGATTCGGAAGCCATGGAGGGAGTTCTGGAAGAACCACTGATCCTCATCCATGATAAAAAAATCAGCGCTATGAAGGATCTCCTTCCGATTCTCGAAAAAGTCGCGCAGATGGGGAAGAACTTCCTGATCATCGCCGAAGAGGTCGAAGGCGAAGCGCTCGCCACGCTGGTGGTCAACAAACTCCGCGGGACGCTCAAAGTTGCCGCGGTCAAGGCTCCGGGTTTCGGCGACCGCCGCAAGGCGATGCTCGAGGATATCGCGGTGCTCACCGGAGGAATCGTCATTTCCGAGGAGGCCGGGTTCAAACTGGAGAACACCACGCTGGATTCCCTCGGAAAGGCGAAACGCGTGGTTATTGACAAAGACAATACCACCATTATCGAGGGCTTCGGAAAGGCCGACGACATCAAGGGACGGATCAATGTCATCCGTAAACAGATAGACGAGACCACTTCCGATTACGACCGCGAAAAGCTCCAGGAACGACTGGC
>CAZGVZ010000659.1:0-2806 GCA_964529145.1 uncultured Fibrobacteraceae bacterium
AGTATGTAGGTTGGGTTAAGCGAAGCAACCCAACAAAGACGTTAAAAGGATGTTGGGTTATTGACCCAACCTACCTGGCTCCCCTCGCATGGCAAGTTAATAAGTTAAGGGCGTCACCCTTCCACGATCTCTATAAACAAAGGATTGAAACGACCTTTCAGGATCGTTCAATCCTAAGGGGTGGGCGAAAATTTCAATCCTCGAAATATGTCCAATATGTGTAACAACAACCCCGATATAATCGGGGGGTTGAAATTTTCGATCCGCCTTGAGCTTGACCGAACTGAAACGTTTTGAAAATGGCTCCATATAATTGATTTATTGTACATGGTTGTTCCTTAAAACATATTCATCCCGAAAAATTAGTTCAATTTTAAAATATGGATATCACCGTTCGTCGTACTGAGCTGTATCCTGTCCCCACCGCCATTTATTTCGCCTCTTGCACTGACATGGTCGCTGTCTTCACCCTTTATGGATAGAGGGAAATCCGTGTAAATTTCATAATCACGGTCTGCAAACCGGGAAATTTTCAAATCCGCGGAGACAGTTGCTTCAATTGTCGCCGGTAAATAAACGGTTAATGGACCTCCTGAAGAATGCAATATAACATGGGTATCTTTGCTGTTATCGGTTTCAATCATTTCGGCCTCAATGGCGCCACCGGAAGTTCCGGCATCGATAGCCCCTTTGGCCTGCATAATCCTGATGCTTCCGCCGGATGTGTTCGCTTTTACAGGCCCGCCACTCGATTCAACGGACAAGTTCCCCCCGGAGGTTTTGATGCCAATTTTTCCCTTACTGCCGGAAACGCTAACGGAACCGCCGGATGTATCCGCGTCGACGTCCCCATCCGTCATACCGATATTGATGTTACCGCCCGATGTATGCACATTGACATTCCCCTTTGAAGGGCCAATCATTATACCGCCGCCGGAAGTATGGGCGTTTACATCACGCCCGCCATGGGAAAGCGAGATATTCCCACCTGAGGTATGGATTGAAGATTTCCCGGTGACAGTTCCCAGAATAATACTACCACCGGATGTGTGGGCTTTGAGATCCCCGCTGACATCACCGACTCTAATGTTGCCACCGGATGTGCGTGCATCCACATTACCGATGGAAATACTACCGCCGGAGGTATCAACCGCGACGTTTCCCGTGACATCGGCGACACTGATATTTCCACCGGATGTGTGAGCATCGATATCACCGCTATTCACTTCACCTATGATGATACTGCCGCCGCTTGTGTCTAATTTGACATCGCCAATGATATCATCGACATTGATAGAACCGCCCCCGGTTGACAAATCCACATTGTATTCTTTGGGAACCTTAACCCGGAATTCGACACTGACACGATTATTTAATTCATTATCCCCACGTATGTGTATATCGTTACCTCTCTGTTCAATCTCGACTTCAAACGCATCGAGCCGTTCCTGGTTTCGAGCCTGTTTTTTGATTGACACGGAAACTTCGTCTCCCTCCCAGGTTTCAACTCGAATCTCCCCCAGATCGCTGTCAATTATCAGCTCTCCGCCTTTTTTCACTGAAAAAGATTTTTCGATTTTTTCTGTTTCCGCATAGGCTGGTATCACTAAAGACAAGATGAACAGTACGATAACGGGAAACAAAAATATTCTAAATGTTCGCTTCATGATCACCGGCTCCTTTATTTTATTCATAATCCCTCCTTCAGTTAAGTTCCTGGATTTCCCATAAAAAACCTATCGATCTTCGACCAGCCTTCGCCAAGGCTACGGCCTGACGGGCAAGTCGTGGAATGACGTTGTATTAAAGTTTTTAACCTTTAACCTTGCACCTTGTGCCCTGCACCTTTCTTTATTCATACCTCAACGCCTTAATCGGTTTACTCTTTGCCACCCGTGTTGTATTGCTGGCCACAGTAAGCCATGCAATAACCAATGCGATCAATCCCGAACCCAAACAGATAGGAATCATGAACAAAGGATTAAACCTGTATGGAAAACGTTCCAGCCAGTATTGCATTGCAAATATGGCAACAGGCCATGCAATGATGTTTGAGATCAAAACCGGTTTTAAAAAATGCCACCCAAGGAGTTTTACGATATCCTTTACTTTTGCCCCCATAACCTTACGCACACCTATTTCCTTCACGCGCCTGTCAACAGTAAATGCCGCCATTCCAAACAGGCCCATGCAGGCAATAAAAACTGCCAGCAGGGCAAAAGCGATTAATAGCGTATTCTCCGTTACCTCTCGTGTATAGACTGTAGCCATATTTTGTCTTACAGTAAAATATCTAAAGGGAATGTCACCGACTACTTCATGCCAGACGCGTTCTACTTCTTTAACAACCTTTTGATAGTCACCCTTGTATCTGACAGTGAGAAAAAAAGTATTATCAGGCATCAATCGATACATTACAGGTTTAGGCTCAACACGTAAATAACCGTATTGGGAATCCTCAACAACTCCAACGATCATATATTCCGGCGAAACATCTTGCGTGTGTCCCTCATGTACAAGTATTTCACCAACTGCCTCATCGGCCGACGCGAATCCAAATTGTCTTGCAGCAGCTAAATTGATTGCTACTCGATGTATCATCCGTGGTAGATTATTATTACGTGCGTCTCCAGCAGGAAAAGGTACAGGGGATGGCTGATCCATCTCCCTGGAAAAGTATCTTCCCGAAAGAAGAGGTATCTTGTAGGTATTAAAAAAATCATAACCTGTATCTATCTCTTGTACCCATATTTCCTGATGTTGTGGATCTGAGTCGGACTTTTTTGGATGTAATGGCCATTTCGCG
>CAZGVZ010000660.1:0-2780 GCA_964529145.1 uncultured Fibrobacteraceae bacterium
TACGGCCTGGCATATCGATCTTTCATGACGATTCATGCCTGAGACATCGTAGGCTTATGTCTGTTTTGGGTACATGACAGGCGGCACTCCTGGTCGACCAGCCCGTCGAATTTATACGGATTTCCTGTAGAGTGCATGAAGGGAGGCACAATGCAGAGTAAAACTTTTCTTCCTGAAAACGGTGGATTATTGGAAAGCAGCGGCGATACGGAAGTCACGGGATGCATCGAGAAGTTCAAGAGCATGTCGGAACTGGAGGCACGCAAATTTATGTACGAGCTGCAAGTGCGCCGGATCGAACTGGAGGCACAGAATGAAGAGCTTCTCCGTATCGAAGAAGAACTCTCGCAAAGCCGGTACCGATACGCGGTCCTCTATCAGCGTGCTCCCCTCGGATATCTTACTTTGGATAGAGAATTTGCGATCATGGAATCGAACAGCGCCGCTTCGGCTCTGCTTGGAACATGCGGCCGCAGACTCAGGGGAACAAGGCTTGCGGACTATGCCGCTGCCGATGAGCGGGAAGCCTGTCGGGAGTTCTTACTGAACATAGTACTGGAAGGAAGATGCGGGACCGCGGAAGTGCGTTTTTCCGGCAGCGGTGATTCGCAGCCCGTGGTACGGATAAGAGCCGAACCGTTCCTCGCTGGAAACATGCCCGAGGTACTGGTGATCCTGTGCGACATCACCGCTGAATACTGCTCCCGTGAAGCCATCCTGCGGTCCGAGAAACGATATAAATTTCTGTTCGAACAATCGGAAATGCTGAACTTGATCCTGAATGCCGAAGGTACGGTGCTTGATGTAAATCTTCAGGCACTCCACAGGCTTGGATACGAGAAGGAAGAGGTGCTGGGGCAGCCGTTTACCAATTTCCTGGAACCCGGACAACGCCGGAATGCGGCAATACAGTTCAAAAAACTATCGGAAGGCGGAACAATGGAGTCTGTCGACCTGGAGGTATATGCCAAAGACGGCTCATTGAGAACCTTCATGATGGCTCCCGGAAGCGAAATGATACGCGAGACGGGCAAAAGGCCCGGCTTCATGATCAGCGCAATTGACGTGACAAGAAGGAAAAGTGCGGAAATGGAACTCCAGCAACGGATCGAGGAACTGGCTGCTGTAAATATGGACCTCGAAGCATTCGGCCATTCCGTCTCACATGATCTTCGAAATCCCATCAACAACATTCTCGTACTTATCGAGGCGCTCGACAAGAACAGATCGTTTCGATACGACGAGAAAGAGAAACTCTGGATCAGGGAGATCGCCAAATGCGGACAGAGAATCTCGTCGATAATCACGGATTTGTTGCGCTTCGCACGGATCGGCAGGCAGGAACTGATATTCGAGCATCTGGACCTGAATTCCATTGCCAACCAGATTGTCGAGGAGCTTCGACGGGAAAAGACACATGGGGAAGTTCGTGTATGGATTCAGGAGAAAATGCCCGCATTCGCCGATAGAGGCCTGATATACATTGCTCTGTACAATCTGCTGGATAATGCCTGGAAATACACCGGCTATACACAGATCCCCATAATCGAGGTCGGATGCTACGAATCGGCCGGCACCATGGTCTACTTTGTCCGCGACAATGGCGAGGGATATGACCCGCGACACGCGAAAGACCTTTTCAGGCCTTTTTCGCGCCTGAATACCACTCATTTTTTCGAAGGTACCGGGATAGGGCTTTCCCTGGTCAATAGAATAATCATCCGCCATCACGGTTCACTCTGGAGTGAGGGAGCGCCCGGCAAGGGAGCGGTTTTTTTCTTTACGTTAGAAAAAAGGGAGACCCCTCCGGAATGAAAAACAACGACCCGCCCCTCCGCATCACGGGAACCCCTGTCGAAGTATACCATCCGCTTCGGATAGAGCTCGGTTCGTGCCCGCTCCTGCGGCATGAGAGGAGCGGCACGGCATCCGGGCTGATCCGGGCTGGTACTTCCCGAGTCAAATGGTCGAGTCTCGCGGTTTCCATCGCGAGAGGGATCGAAGGTTTTACCTGGCGGCCGCTCCGAACCTCCCCACCTCATCGGAATGTTTCTGAAAATCGTTGTACTGGAAGGAACCTGCGGGACGGCGTCCGCGAGCTTCGTTGATACGCAGCATGCGGTTATCCAGCATGCATCCGTTAAGTTCCTGCATAGCCCTCAAAGCGTCTTCCTGTCCCAGTTCGACGAATCCGAAACCCCTGGACTTATCGGTCTGATGGTCCTTGATGATCACTACCGATCGGACCTCTCCGTATTGCGAAAAAAGTTCTTCGATATCCTTCTCTTTGGTATTGAAGGAAATGTTGCCGACAAAGAGTTTCTTGACCATAATCTTCCTTTCGTTTTGGATGATGGTTTGTTCAGAGTACTCTTTTTATGATCATCGTCAGATATGACGTCCATTTGTTCCAGGTCATACACTAACCGCCACGGTGTTTCTCCCCCGTTCTTTCGCCAGGAAAAGGGCTGTATCCGCCTTTTTTACCAATAAATCGTGTGTCAGCACTTCATCACTGCATGAAGCGACACCGATGCTCACCGTGATAGCGCGATCGTCCGCGAAATGCTCCCTGACCTGGAGACAGAGGCGATTGGCGAGTTCAGCGGCCTGGTCACGCTGGGTAGATGGAAGGATGACCAGGAATTCCTCACCACCGTAACGGCAGCAGATATCGCACTCACGCGTTTCCGCATCGATGAAATCAGATAGACGACAGAGCACGGCATCGCCTTCGGGATGACCCCACCGGTCATTTATTCTCTTGAAATGGTCGATAT
>CAZGVZ010000661.1:0-2779 GCA_964529145.1 uncultured Fibrobacteraceae bacterium
GTCCTTACGTTCCAGCGGTCTGCCCACCTTCGAAAATTCGACAAACCATTCGATCCTGCCGGCGGTTCCGGCCTTCGCTGCGGTTCCACGGGCGACGGGAACGCGCCTGCCCAGAAGCTTTCCTTCCGCGATCTCGTTGAGAGCCCGCTCCTCTATACCGAACACGATATTACGGTCGCGCAGGAGAGAGTACAGTTCCTCGATTCGTACCATCCGTCCGGCACATACGGATGTGTCGACATAGGCGGCGGAGCCGTCCTCCTCAACGTAAATGGTTGGAACCGTACGTGCCTCCCCGAAGAGGATTCACCGGGGTTCGAGATGCTTCCCGGCTGAAAGGTAACATTGGACGTATTCCGTCACCGCGGATTCGAGAGAACGGCACTCACCTCCGTATCCCGCTTTCCGGATGCGTCCCAGATCCGCCTGAGTAAAGTATTGATATTTTTCGACCAGGTCGCGGGGCATTTCGATGTAGTCGATCACCGGTTCCCTTCCCACCGCCGCGAACATCGCTTTCGCGACATCGTTCCAGGATCTCGCTGTCCCGGTTCCGACGTTGAAGATTCCCCCGGCATCCGTACCGTCCATGAAAAACAGCGTCATGGCCACGGCATCCTTGACGTATATAAAATCGCGCGACTGTTCTCCGTCGCCGTACCCGTGACGATATGATTTGAAAAGTGAAATTACGCCTTCGTCGCGAACCCGTCCGAACGCCTTGTTGATTACGCTTCGCATATCTCCCTTGTGATATTCGTTTGGGCCGAACACGTTGAAGTATTTGATCCCCACGATGCGATCAAGCCACCCTTTGCGGGATGCATGACAATCGAAAAGATGTTTCGAATATCCGTACATGTTGAGCGGCCGCAGTTCCGTGAGTCGGTCACGACCGTCGGAATATCCATTCTCTCCGCTCCCGTAGGTTGCCGCACTCGATGCGTAAATCAATCTCGTACGGTCATGACGCTCCCACCAGCAACCGATTCGAACGGAGTACCTGTAATTGTTTTCCATCAGATAGCCGGCATCCCGTTCGGTAGTGGACGAGCAGGCTCCAAGATGAAATATCGTCTCGACAGAATCGCCGAAAAAGCCGCTCTCGAGCTTATCGATGAATGAATCCCTGTCCAGGTAGTCGTCATAGCGCAGTGCGACGAGATTCTTCCATTTTTCCGAGGTTCCGAGGTGATCGACGATCAGGATATCGTCGCGTCCGCGTTCATTGAGGGCATGGACAACCGCACTGCCTATGAAACCGGCCCCGCCCGTCACGATTATCATGATACACTCCAATCGGTATTCTTCCAGTTACCTGTTCCGTCGAGTGGTCAAAAATATACAATACGGTTTCGCACGGCGAAGTGCACGTGCAAAAACTATCTTTCCTGCGTCGGCTGATCCCTTGCGGGATCCGTTTCGCGGCGATCATCATAGCGGTTCCGGTACTGCTAGTGCGTATCTTCGGATCGAGATATGCCCTTTGAAGTCAGGATCCGTCCGATCGATGCCGCTTTGCGCATCTTATCACGAATGAACCGTCCGAATCAGGTTCAATCCGGAGCGATCCTATGAATTGTGTTAAATGCGGTAAATCCGCGCATTCCCTTATCGATACATTCTGCAGCGATTGCGGTTCGCTTCTTTCATCTGCCGCACCGGAAAACCTCCGGAGGCCGAAAAACGATCTGGCCTGGGAATCGATCCTCCGCGATTCCCCATTCCTCGGATCGCTGTTTCATACGGTGATCGTCACCATCCTCCATCCCGACCGGTTCTTCAGGAAAGCGGTCGAGAGGAATCATCCTTTTCATGCGGCCTGGCTATATGGCATAATCGTGGGCAACATCGGCCTGCTTGCATCGTGGTTCTGGAGCGGTCTTCTCTTTCGGCACGGTTCCGCATCGCTTTTGGGAAATTCGTACTTTGGGCAGGATATCACTTCGCCCTTCACGCTCCTATTCTCTCCGTTTCTCATTTCGCTCCACTTTGTCCTGATCGCGGCCTACGCATCGATCGCGTTCCGTATGGGCTGCTCGAAAAGAGTGCCGTTCTCCCAGGTTTTCCGCATCTGCTGTTACGCGGAAACTCCGGTGGTGCTCTCGGTAATCCCTGTTGCCGGCACGGCCGCGGCTGCGGTTCTATGGGTTTACACTGTACTGACCGGATTTCATCATTTGTATGCGGTACGCAGAACCAAAGCCTTTGTGCTTCTGACTCTGCCTGTTATCGTCCTCTGTGCCGGAGTTCTCGTCATCGCGGCGGCGGTCATGACGGGAGCCAGTCTCGTGGGCCCTGGCCGTATTACCGACTGGTTCACTTCAGGACGATTCTGAAAAACCCGGGATCATGGTGCATCCGAATACGGGTCGATTTATAATCTTTAACACCTGAGTACGAGGGTCGTTCCTCGGGAAGGGTGCCCTCGATCGCAGGGAGATCGTCCGCATCGGACAGGACCGAAGCGCAGGGACTGGTTTTTATTCTACGACAAGGGATTGGGCGATCCGTTTTTTCAACTCGCTGGAATATTTGAAGAGCGGTACCACCCTCTTGAGCAGCGGAACGACTTCTCCTGTTTTCGGATTGCGAGCCGGACGCGGTTTACGGACTTTCGTGTAGAAGGTTCCGAATCCCCGTATCTCGATGCACTTTCCCTCTTCAAGAATGGCACCGATCGTCTGAAGCAACTCTTCGACGACGATCTTCGTATCGGCCTGCGTAAGCCCGGTATACTTGGCCACCGATGCGATAATATCGTGTTTCGTCGTGTTAG
>CAZGVZ010000662.1:0-2769 GCA_964529145.1 uncultured Fibrobacteraceae bacterium
CTCAGGAATGGTAAAGGGCTGCGCGGGATCGATCACGTCGCTCCCTATCCTCACCATGCCGAACGACGACATTTCCCACCCCGTTCCCGACCTGAGCGGGTACATCACCGAAGGGCAGATCGTCTTCGACCGCGAGATGCACAACCGCCAGATATATCCCCCGGTGGCCGGTCTTCCTTCCCTTTCACGGCTCATGAAGGACGGAATCGGCGAGGGGCTCACCAGGGAAGACCACCCCCATCTGGCGAGCCAGCTCTTCGCAGCGTACGGGTATGTCAAGGATGTGCGCAACCTCGCTTCCGTGATCGGAGAGGAGGAACTCACGCCTCTCGATCATCAGTACCTCGAGTTCGGCAAATCCTTCGAACAGAAATTCGTGCTGCAGGGAATGAACGAGGAGCGGACCATCGAACAGACGCTGGATATCGGATGGCAGGTCCTGCGGGAACTTCCCGCCGAGGAGCTGCACCGTATCACCGAAGAGGAGATCCAGAAATATTACGGGAGGCCGGTGTGAGTCTTCGAAAAGGGACACGGCTCAGGCCGGGTTTCGATTCCCGGATCATACCGCGCGGCACCTGTCCGGAACCCGGATACTTCCGGTGTTCATCGTATTACTGCCTGTCCGAAACTCGCGGAGAACGCAGCCGATGAATGTCGCCCCTACCAAAACCAACCTTTTCAAACTGCGCGACGAGCTCAAATTCGCCCGTCAGGGATATGAGCTGCTCGACCAGAAGAGGAAGATACTGGTGTTCGAGCTGCTCAACCTGGTCGATCAGTGCGCCGATTTCCAGTCCCGGATCGAGGAACAGCTCTCCAGGGCGTTCGAGGCTCTGGAGCAGGCGGTTTTGCAAATGGGAAAACTGAGGGTCCACCATCTCGCCGAGGCGATCAATATCCGCAGCACGATCACCATTTCCCACCGGCGCGTGATGGGAGTGATGCTTCCCGTGGTGTCCACGGAATTCGTCGAGCATCCCCCCTACTTCAGCTTCAAGGACACCAGCTTCAGCATCGACGCGGCCCTGGTCTCCTTCAAGGAGGCGCTGAAAATGATGGGGCACCTGGCGGAACTCAAGATTTCGGTGCTCAGACTCGCGAACGAGGTGCACAAGACGATCCGCAAGGTCAACGCCCTCGAACGCATCGCCATACCAGACCTGCAGGAAACGGTCAGGTTCATCCAGAACAGGCTCGAGGAGAACGAGCGCGACATGATCATTCTCATGAAGAAGGTGAAGCAGCGGCTGGAATCGAAAAGGGCGCGGAAGCGGCACTCCGTCTCAAAAGGAGCTTCGAATGAAGGTGATTGAAAGAATTCTGGTCTACATCGACGGCAGCGAGCAATCGATCACCGCGGCCCAGTACGCGATCTGCCTCTCTCGGATGACCGGAGCGTCGCTTGCGGTCCTCTATGTGGTCAATACCCGCGCGCTCGACGACCTTGTCAAGGCGAAGATTTTCCTGAAAGAGGAGCATGAGGAGTACGCCCGCGATCTAGAATCGGATGCGCGGCGCTACCTCAACATGGTGAAAAGAATGGCTTCCGAAAAGGGGCTGGAGATAAGCGCGATCTCCAGGAAAGGGAGCGTGCATCAGGAAGTCTCTTCCATAGTGAAGGAACTCGGAATCGACCTGCTGGTCCTGGGCGAGCTTCCGAAAATACACAGCCGCCGCGACGAGCTCTTCGACGAAGCCGAGAGGGCGATGAGGCTGTCGGCCTGTTCGGTGCTCATAGTCAAGGATTACGACAGGACGGAGGATCTTTTCGAATCTCTGGAATGAATCGGCCGGAAACACCGGCCGTGGGGCGGTCCGCGCGGTCGCGGCCGTCCGGATACACACGTTGACAAGGTGAACGATATGGCGATCATCGACCTTATTTCCCCGGAGGTCATAAAGGTGGGGCTTACCTCTCGCGACAAACCATCCGTGTTGCGCGAACTGCTGCAGATACTTCTCGACGCCGGAAAGGTAGCCGAGGAGGACAGGATCCTCGAAGCGCTTTTGAAAAGGGAGTCTCTCCAGAGCACCGGACTCGAGGGCGGCATCGCCGTCCCCCATGCCAAATCGGCGCTCGTCACCAGCCTGACCCTGGCGATCGGTATTTCCAGGGAGGGAATCGATTTCGATGCGCTTGACCGCCTGCCTTCGAAACTCTTCTTCCTGATGCTCGCTCCCCCGGACAAATCCGGGCCCCACATAGAGGCGCTCGCGGAAATCGCGCGCATGAGCCAGTCCAAAGCGTTCTGCAAGGCGATCATGGCTGCCGGTTCCGCCCAGGAGGTCATGGAGCTGTTCGGGGAGTGATCAGGATTACGGGATTAAAGGATTACCGGGATCGAAGAAGGCGCAGGGGCGTTCCATGGAACGCCCCTTTGGGAGACGGACCCGGGAAAGGGCCCCCTACCCGATCGACTGGGTGAGAATCGGCCTCCCTCCTCCTGGGGAGAGGGGCCGGGAGTGAGGTACCTTTACTCTTTCGGGTCCAATTCCGTCCATTTTTTCCCCTCCTTGTATCTTCGTGCCCTTCATGTTGAATCTCTTATCCTTTCTTCAGGGCCGACCGACCATAATCGCCGCCAACTCTGCCGTCCTAGCATTTCTCTCTGAGCATCCAGTTTCTTCCCTCTCCGCTCCGTGCCCTTCATGTTGAATCTCTTCTCATTTTTCAAACTTGGCCGGCCATCAACCGCCCCGACTCCATTTCTCCGCATTTCATTTAATACTCTGTATTCTTTTTCTCCCCGTCTTGTCCTTCGTTGT
>CAZGVZ010000663.1:0-2769 GCA_964529145.1 uncultured Fibrobacteraceae bacterium
GTCCTCGCGAAGAACGACCCTGTCGAGGGAAAACCGCTGCTGCCGCTCGACCGCAACGCGACTCTCAAGGTGGCGGTGGTCGGCCCTTACGCGAAAGCGCTCAGACCCGGAGGCGGCGGGAGCAGCGCGGTCACTTTCGACATGATCGTCACTCCCCTTCAGGGTATAAAGGACCTTGTCGCAGGGAATCCGAACATCACGGTGACCGAGGATTACAATGGAGCGGATGTCGCGATAGTGTGCGTCGGCGTCGACAAGGAAACGGAGAGCGAGGACCGGCCTACCATGACGCTCCCCAACGTCCCCATCAACCAGAACAATTATGTCGCCACCGTAATGAGCAAGGTGCCGAAAACGGTGGTGGTCTATACGGGCGGCAGCGCATCGTCCGCCGGGAACTGGTCCGAAGCTCCGGCGATCGTCATCGCCTTCTATCCCGGCCGCTCCCAGGGGCAGGCCATCGCCGAGGTCCTTTTCGGCGCCGTTAATCCGGGCGGACACCTTAACGTCACGTTTCCGGGGTCTCCCGCCGATCTGCCTGCTTATGAACCCGTCAACTACGCGCTCGTCTATCCCTCTGCGGATTCCGCCCACGGTTATTTCCTGTATGAGAAGAAGGGAATGGCTCCGCTTTTCTGGTTCGGCCACGGACTCAGCTACACCACCTTTTCGTATGACAATATCCGGACCGTGACCGCTCCGGTCATGGCAGCGGGAGACCGGATCGATGTCGTGGTAACCCTCACAAACACGGGGGAGATCGCTGGAGATGACGTGGTCCAGCTCTACATCAGACCCAAAGGCGGCACCCGGCCCCGCAGAGTCAAGGATCTCCGCGGGTTCGCGAGGGTATCCCTCGCTGCCAAGGAGACGAAAAGCGTCCCGTTCGTCCTGGGGCCGCGCGACTTCTCGATCTACGAACCCGACCCGGCGAACAAGACCGGCCGGTGGACTGTGGTACCCGGAGAGTACGACATCGTCGCGGGCTCGACGTCGGATCCCGCCGCATTGACAGGGGTAAACGGTTCCAGCGTGGTGACGACGATCACGATTCAATGACCTCCGCCCGGCACGCACTCGACCGCGGGCCGGCATTGCCGTAAGGAGAGAGACATGAGTGGGAGAATTTTTTTCTATTGTATTCTGGTTACAGCCGGGCTCCTCGGCGTTCCACGCACCTGCCGAGCGGTTGACGAGATTGACGAGACCGATGCAGTCGAGACCGAGGCGGGCCGCGACCTCAGGATCAACCCGACCGGTTACGGTGCGCTCGAGATCGGTCAGATCCACCGGGGGTATTACAAACCGCACAAATCTAACCTCAACACGCTTATCAGGAACGTCTGGCAGCAGCGGGCGCTGGCAGATATCGGATTTCTGGCCACCTACAAGGAGTTCCTCACCATGGAGATGATCGGTGAGGGAATGATCGCCTTCTCGACGCCGCAGGTGGGTCTTTATCCAACCACGACCCAGGCGCGCCATTTCTTCACTATCAAGAGCGCGAACGCCCTTATCTCCTTCGGGAACCCTTCGAGAGTGGGCGGAGAGGTGCAGGCGGGCTATTTTCCTTACAAGTACAACAGGGACGCCCGCAACCTGGGCGAATACATGTTCAGAAGCAATCCCTATCCGCTGGTGATCTATGCGGATTTCGACTATCCGCAGGCGAACCTTCTAGGATTCCGGTTCAATATCCGGCTTTTCGACAAACTGGTTTCCAATGATCTCCTGATTCACAGCGAAATGCTTGCGCTCCCGGTCCAGAACTGGTCGATAACCGACATCGTTGAGGCCAACCTGTTCCGGTGCCTGAGCCTCGGCGCGGGCCTGAGTCTGCACCACTTTTTAAACGTATATCAGGGATCCTATGTGGCTAACTGGCTCGACCGCTACCATTACCCGCAAAACCTTCCGGCGGAGGAGAAGCATGGCTACACCGACACTGTGCTCGACCACAGGGCGGTCAAGATGATGGGCCGGATCGCGTTCGACCCCAAGCGTTTCTTTCCGGAGTTCCTCGCCGGGTATTTTAACGAAAACGATCTGCGCGCATACGGAGAAATCGATATCATCGGCCGGAAAAACTATCCCGTTCATTACGAGAAACTTTCCGACCGGACCCTCTACTCGTTCGGTTTCAACCTCCCCGGTTTTTTCGTTCTTGACCTTCTCAATCTCGAATTCGAATATTGTGAGAACAGGACCGCGTTCTCCGACGAACTGTTTTATGGTGATTCGTATCCAGTACTCGAGCCGGTCATGCCCCCTGCCCTATATGACATTGGTCACATCAAACGGGTGCTCTGGAGATGGTCGCTCTACATGAAGAAATCGTTCTTCGACGATCACTTCTCGCTGATTGGACAGTTTGCGCGGGATCACAAAAAGATCAACTTCTACTACTTCGAGAAGGAATATATGTCCTTCAGGGAGGCGCTGCCAACATCGAAAGACTGGTGGTGGACCTTCAAGACCGAATTCAGGTTCTGAAACGGGCACAGTAGTGAAGGGCAACTGAAAATGCCCTGCCTTAAGCGTTAATCCTCGCAGCCTCATGGATCCCCAAGGCCACCTCCGGTTCCGTCGGTTGACCGCGAGCGCGGGGTTTGCCGATAAAAAGACGTTTGGGTCTGTGCAGGTCCTAGGCGACCGACACGCTCGCGGTCGAGCGACGCACCACTAGGGTCCCTTCCACCTCGATGCATTCGCCCCGGCGGCCCGGTTTCATGGTATGGGGTGCCAGTATGAACCTCAGCATCATCGAAA
>CAZGVZ010000664.1:0-2759 GCA_964529145.1 uncultured Fibrobacteraceae bacterium
GAACCGGATGCGTTCGTCATAGCCGTTGATCTGAAGCAGAGGAGCGCGCTTGTAGGTGCCCCCCGCTTTCGTCGATTCGGTGAATCCTTCCGGCGGATTTTCCCATGCGCTCGAGATCAACCCGTTTAAAAACGATTGTCCGGATTTGTTTTCCACCACGATCCCCGTCACCGCATGGATCGTTTCATTCTTCAGGATCTCGACCGCCCGGTTCAGATAATCCGGATCGATCTCCATGTCCCCGTCCATGAAATGGACAACCGATCCCCGGGCCTCCAGCAGTCCCCGGTTCCTCCCGCGCGCTGCGGTCGGGTAAAATGACCGTTCAACGGCTATCCGGGCCGAATATCTCCCCGCAATCTCGACGGATCGATCCGAGGATTCCGAATCCACGTAAATCAGATCGATCATTTCTCTCGGGAACCGGATCGTCTGAATCGATCTGAATGCGGCGTCCAGATGTCCTTCCTCGTTCCTCCCGATCACCACGATGGAAACCATGGTATTTTGAATCATTAGATCAATCGGCTCTCGCGTTCAGGAACGGATTACGGCCGGTTTCTTCATTTCTGAAAATCAGCCAGAAGGTTCCCGCGAGCGCTCCGCATAAACGGGCGAATCGTGAATTCAGGTTCGTCTTCCGACCGAGGCACGCGGCAGCGACTCCCTTGATCACACTCCAGACGGATCCGGACACATAACCGGCATAAAAGACTGAAAAGGCCACTCCCCTCTGATGGATCGAGTGGAGGATGATTTTGCTTTTTCCCTCCCAGAACATCATATAGGGGTTTCCGATCCCGCCCGTGGTATAACTGCCCTTGTGCCAGATTTCGGCGTTCGGCGTATACCAGACTCCGTATCCCTTTTCGATGATCCTCAGAATCCAGTCCGTCTGTTCGTAATTGAGATAGAACAACGGGTTGTATCCCCCCGTTTCCCTGTAAATGGCGGTCGGGAGGAGCATGAATATATCGTCGATCATGTCCCGTTTGTCTTCACGATCGTATTGACCGACATCCTCCTCCTCGAATCCGATTTTCCGGCTTTCGAGCGTGTTTCTGTCAAATCGATAACCGACCGTCTGCAGAATGTTCTTTCGCGAGAAATCGAACACTTTTCCGGTGACCACGGAAGGCGAATGCCGTTGCTCCGAACGGACCAGTCCGGTTATGGCCGTTCTGGAAATAATGGTGTCATTATTGATTACCAACAGGTAATCGGGATTCCGAAAAACCGCCTTTTGAAGCCCGAAATTCATCCCCCGCGCATAACCGCAGTTCCTGGTTATCCTGTGCAGGGTCACTCTCTTCTCTTTTGAGTATTTCCGTCTCAGCAGTTTTTCGCTGTCATCCTTTGATCCATTATCGACGATATGAATATCCAGCTTGACTCCGGTTGAATTGAGTATTGAATCAACGCATTCCATCGTCATGATGGGCTTTTCCCAATTGAGAAGTACAATAGAAATCAGAGGCATTTTCATTTGACAGACCCAGTTATTTTCTTGTCAGTATTCATTGTTTCCTGAACCGAAGCGGCACGCTTCGATTCTTTCATGTAATGATCGGATATATACAAATAAATCGACAGCATAATTGAAAAAGTATAAAGGCCGAATATCTGATTCGTTGTAAAATGAGATATAAGTAATCCGATAAATCCGAGTAAAAATATTTTTAGGGCATTTCTGTGCATTCTGGGGATAGATTTATTCATAGAGAAGGCGTAAGTATCTTTCAAGTATTTGATCCATAGGATGCTGAACAGAATAAATCCGAAACAACCGACTTCGACGAGGAGAGCGAAATTACCGACGTCTGGATCGCCGTATCGGTCTGTGAATCCCCAGCCGGTGACGGGATTTTCCTTGAAGAATTGGATTTGCTTAGGCAGTCGATAATTTTTCTTGAACTCAATTGTTTTTCTGGATGCTGAGTATTCGTTGTTCATTTCAAATACCGTGGCGGTACGACCCCATGCAGCGCTCATACCGCCTTTAGTATTCGAATTGATTATCATGAACGAATAGATAGTCACACTTACAAGAATAAAAATAAGCAGATTTTTGGTTTTCTGAGTGGTTGAAATCAGTTGCCCCATAAATACTAACGAGAAGATAATAAACCAACTTCGCAATGCGGCGATAATGATCGTCGCAAAGCATAGTATTGCGAGAATAATCAGATATTTCGATTTATCAATTTTTAGATTCTGCTTAACCAAAGAGAAGATAAACACCATATAAATCAGCTCGAATTGGGCGCCATGAAGACAGAATCGTGTATAATTTGTGTTTCCGATAAAACTGAATTTATGCAAATCTTGGTCCGGTGATAAAATATTATAAAAATAATTTCCATTCGTAATCAGAAAATATAACCCCCCAAGAAAATTGAGTATTGCGAACGGGAAAATCAAATACAGAAACCGATCTATTTCAAACCGATTCCGTAATAACCTTGGAAGGGAAAAGATCAATGAGAAATTGATGGTATATCTGAGTTGATTGAGAATTGCATTAAATTTCGATTCATAAACAAACAGTGCCAGTACGATTAGCAAGATAAAGTAAATAAAAAGACCGATCAATGGTCCTTTGATGAAGTAGCTGTAATCTCTTGGGCGAACCAATGCTTTCATGAAAATTGCACAAATAAACAAATTGATGGTATCGAGGGACATGCCTGGCCCTACCGAGAACAATGGCAACCGATGTCCAACCGTTTTTACGGATTCGCTGAATAGAGCCAGCGGTG
>CAZGVZ010000665.1:0-2496 GCA_964529145.1 uncultured Fibrobacteraceae bacterium
CTACGGAAAACTGCGGCACGCAATGCGCTTTGTCGGTTCAGGTTTCACCTGAAATGAGCGGCTCCATTTCCATGCGGAAGCCACCGACAGATAAACGGCTTTAAAATAGTCGACATGCCACTCCGGTATGTCTCTGTCTTTACAGCATATCTTCACTCTGCATCTTCCCGCTCACGATTCGGAAAGAATCGCTCAACCAGGCTTCAATAATCACGGCATTACATCGAATTTCTTCCGATCAACGGATCCGGAATATGCAGTTATTGCTTCATTTCCGCGCCCGGGCCTCAAGGTTTATCTTCACACATGATCACAAGGCAGGTACTTTTTGGCAGATTATCACGCAATCGAGCATCATTGCCGGCAACAGGCTGAATTATCCCGAAAATTAATAGATGAATTCCTGATCTATTACTGTGCCGAAAGGGAAGACCTCGAACAGCTTTTTACCGAAAAACTGCGTAAATACCATTCGATCGTCAAAACAATGCCCAAAGACTGGCCGCTCTGCATCATGTCGCAGTATGTGGCGTTCCGTCTTTTCAGAAAAGACGGATTCGCATCGAGGTATCTCAGGCATTCCAGAATACGATCGCGAAGCGGTGATGAGCAGGATCTGATGAGATTCCAGGTCGACAATCCCTGGAAATTCACTTTCTGTACGATTCACGATATACCGGCGCCCCATTTTTACATCATGGAGGACGTATTGACAAACGAGTCGTTTCTTCTCTATTCGACCGGTTTGACCGAGATGCTCGCGAAATACGGCCCAAAGCCCATGTTCTTCTATCTCATCGGCTTCAACGGACAGTGCTGGCAGACATATGGCCCTCACGTTTATTTCAGGGGATTCATTCCGTCGGACCTTCTGTTCTTCGCACAGCAGATGGACCCCCGGATTCTATTCATGAATCAGATTCCCGACCTGGTCATCAAGGATCCCCTCCCCTTCATGGCGCTTTTCGCACATGCGGAAGTTCCATTCGCCTATCACGGTAACGACATGGTGCTTATCAACAACTCCGAATACCATGTCGGGGTCTTCGAACCCTCCAATTACACAGAGCTGTTCTCTCTTTCCCGAAACACCCCGATCCACAAACTCGCGTTGAAACGATGGAGCGGATTTCCACATTTCGCGACCGGTTACTATCATGCGGGGAAAAACCGCCTTTTTCTCTCTGCACTGACCGACCGGGGTTACGGAAAACTGATCGAATCGTTTTCCAGGCTGGGATACGATCTGCCTGAAAGCCCGGACCTGCGCATCACCCTGAACATGCTGCACGCGATCAAGGAGATCCTTGGAAAGAAGGTGGACCTAAATCCGTACGACCAGGCCTTTTCGGAACCGGCAAATATAGGTGAACAAAAATGAAGCTCCTGCAAAAATGTGCGAAGCTGCCCAGCCGCCCAGCCGGTTCCATCGAATTTCTGCGGATGTAATCCTTTCAAGAAAAGGGACCACCTCCCCCGCCATAGTCGGGAGTACGATTGAGCCCCAAAAGTGATCACTACTGGGGCCTTTGGGATCCCCCTCTCCGGCCATCACCGGCTGCCGGGTCTGTCTGAGGCGTTACCGCTCTCCGGCGATCCTGGCTTGAAATTTCCCCTAATTCAATTATATCATTTATCTGGGAAAATTTAAGCGGTAAACAAAAGAGGTACACATGCTGGTACGATGCTTCATTATCGGGCTTACGGTCGTCCTGCTCAATCCATCTCTGATTATTTCCGGCAATCGATCACGTCCGGCACTCATCTGCTGCAGGCCGATCGATGCGGGAGGTACGGAAGAGCCTTCGAAGAACGCATGGCTTACCGCCCTTATCGATCGCCAGGTCCGTTTCAGGATGGAACCGATTGGAGGAGTGAGGAATATCGATGAATCGGCTATCCTCACAGCGCTTCCGCAGCTCCATGACTATTCCGCACCTGTCGACGACGAATCATTCATCGATATCGCTCCCGGCCTGAGAGCCACGCATCTTCTCATCCAGAAGTATGAATTGATGAACCATAAAAAATCGGTCAATTATTACGCCGAGATCGTTTCCACGGCAGGAAAAAGAAGTGAAGCCCAGATAGAGAAGGATATCCCGCTCGAGATGCTGTCGATCGGCATCGATTCATGCATAGAGATCCTCCTCACGCGGTTCGGCGTACAACTTTCGACCGAAGCCGTCCGTTTCCTCCATATCCCGGTCACCGGTGCGTCTTTTAAATCGGTAAAGTCCCTCGGCGAGCTGTTCCTCAAGGAGTACGATACCGCATTCAGCCGGAAGGAACTGGCTGAAGAATACGAAAAGCTCATCAAGAAGGACCCTTTCATGCTGCTCGCGAATCACGCGGGCGGACTCCTGCTGTTCCGGATCGGAGAGTATGACAAGGCGTCCCGGTATCTCAAGGAACTGCTTGACCTCACGCCCCTTTATACATCGCTGTATCTGATGCTGGCACGGAGCTACCGCCTCGACGGAAGGTACAACGAGG
>CAZGVZ010000665.1:2510-2756 GCA_964529145.1 uncultured Fibrobacteraceae bacterium
AGCATCGCGATGCTTTGCGAACGAAGCAGGCTGAAAACCGTCCCTTACCTGCTGGAAAAAGCACTGGCGCTCGAGGGTCTCAAACAGGAAAGCGCGGCACAATCGGTGCACCGGCAGGTGCTGCTGCTGCAGCCCTCGCAACCGGTCTCTCTCCTTTTCATGGCACGGCTCAGGAACAATGAGCTCAAATATGCCGAAGGGAAAAAATATGCCGAGAAACTCCTGCACTCCGACCCGGACAATGCC
>CAZGVZ010000666.1:0-2754 GCA_964529145.1 uncultured Fibrobacteraceae bacterium
AGGGTGGCTACAGCGACCAGGGGCCGTATTGGGATGGTGCGGATTCGTTGAAGCTGAAGCAGCTCGAGAAAAGGATGCAGTGAAGATTGCTGACCCACTTTCTTCTTCCATTTTTCAAACGTATCCGTATGGAGCACGTATTCGAAAGTGAGAACCGCCCTCCCCAGTTTTTCCTGCCGGGCTATTCTATCGCTGATTTCGAGAAGCGTGCTTGTCGCCTCGTCGCACACGGTGAGCATCGGCAGCAGTTTCGCGATGGCTCTCATATCGTATGCATCGACATGCTCCGACAACCATACTGAACGGGCCTTGAGAGCGGATGCTTCCGAACCGAGCAGCAGGGCGCATCGACCGCGGTCCTGTCCTCCAATCTCTTCTCCATGTGAGAGTTTCTCGATCCAGGATGCCATACGACGTGAGGCGGCCACCACATCGTCGAGGGAAAGACAGCCCAGTTCTTCCCTGAGCCGTTCTAGTATGGGTCGCTCGGTTTCACTCACAGACGCTGGGTGTCCGGCGGCTTTCGCGAAGAGGCGGCGCAACTGCCTGAGATGGAGAGTCTTTTCAAGCACGTCGAAGTCGGCCCTGCTTATGTCAAGAATGGAAAAGAGGATGTATTCCCGTTCCCGGGGAGTCACCGCACCTTCAAGAAGGGACCTGGCCACCAGAGGCGCTTCGAAACGCTCCTCGGTCATCCTGACGAAACCGGCGATCTTCCTGGATCCTTCAGTGAAGGATTCGTCGGTGCGGAGATTCTGCATCAGCAGCAGAACCGGGTCTGAAGCGTTGTGGTGGCTCATTTTCGTGACGCCGCCGGGTTTATGAATTGCAGGTATGGTAAGGCATCCGTTAAAAATCCTTCCAGGGGTTTTGACAAGACGAAGGAAACCACCTCTGGAATGCGATGCATTCTTTCTTTTTTCCGCGGGCAGCCGCCCGATCCGGCAAACCGCCGTCTGTGGCGGTGGAGGTTGACTGCGTGGATCCCACCGCGTTTCATGGACGGCCCCGTTTGCCGCGGGCCCGGTTTCCGGACGGGAAGGAAATTCGCAGGATTCCTCAGCTGCAGGCGCATTCCTGGAATACAGGGGAAAAGCAGGGGAGGCGCATGTAAATTCCTGATCTCATGCGGTCTCTTCCTTGACAGCTCTGGCCGGGTTGCCTGCGACCGAGAAATAACCGGTGTTGACTTCGATCGGACTCGATAGATCGAGGTTCACCAGAACGCTCTCGAGGTCTTCTCCGGCCGCTTTCGTCGCCTCGTCCAGTTTGAGCTGTTCCGCCCGCTGCCTGATATCCTCGAAACGTTGCCGGAACTCGGCGGCGAGATGGTTGCACCTGTCGGAAAGCTCCTTCATCTCCTCTTTCTCCCTGAAGCGAAGCAGGGCTCCCATCTTCCCGGAGCGTAGAAGAGCGGCCCACTGCTCCAGCTTGTAAATTGGTACGGCGTATTTCCGGGAGGAGTACAGCCCGATGCCGAAGGACACCAGAACCGATACCAGCGCGCTTATGAGCAGTGCGGGCAGAATGAGGAAAATTATGTGTTCCCGGTTGAGTTCCTGCGAAAGCTTGTCGAGCTGATAGACAATCACGGTCTTATACTTCAAAAAATAGACGAGGATCAGCGATCCTGAGGAAACCAGGGTCGAGATCAGCGCTGCCACCATGATTTTCCGAATCAGCCGTATCTGCAACGATTTCTTGATGAAAAAATTACCGATCGGTTTTCGATGTATCCTGGACATCATTTTTCCTCCCGAAACTCTGAGAACCATGGAATCGAGACGACAACCCTCTGATTTATGATATAGATGATATATTAATGGTAATGAACAAACAATGATATTGTTCTAAAAATTCCTGTCTGATCCGGATGATGCATCCATGGCGAGACGTACCGTCCGGTTACCGCCATTGCTTGCCTTGGTAAGAATCATAGCGGAATCCCTTTTTTGATTTTCACGAGGGGGCCATACGGCCTGGGGGCCGTGGCAGGACAGCAACCTCGGGCGCAGGACGCCCGGCTGTCTTTTCGCGGGCCATATCATCGCCATTTCTGAAGCGTAAGGAGTCCAGTGCTTCGCACAGTTTTCGTTATACCGCTTGGCCCGCTCAAGCCAGACCACGGCTTTCAGCCGTCGCAGTCGATTTCAGGAGCGGCACACGGCCGTGCACTCCTTGTTTCCGCGTACCGCGACGGAGATCTCCGCCAGGCCCCAAGCATCACCACCTCCGCACTCACCATGCGTGATTCCTGACACGATTATGGGCCTGCAGACGCGGTTGCGATTCACCTCACAATAATCACGGCGGAAAGCCGAGGTAATACTGGACTACATTTTACCGAATTGTGTATTTTGAACGGTTCGTTGGTCCGGTGCGGCATCATTGCTATTTAAACGATAAAATTCACGACCGGTCAGGCCGGATGTTTCCAAGGAGGTCTATGAGGCGCAGATTCCTGTTTTTCCTGCTGCTCCTGGCGAAAGCCGGGATTCTACCCGCCGCTCAGCCAGCTGTCGACACGCTGCTCTTTACCGTCTCCCTCAACGACGACACCACCAGTATTTACGGGTGTCAATGGAACGACAGGGTGCGTTCCACGCTGGCCGGTCCGGTGCAGATGTCGGGCAAGCACATGCTTTTTTATTCACAGAACGGATATGTTCTTTACAATCAATCCGGAAAACTGCTCGATTCGTATTCCCTTCTGCGGATCAACGAGGCTTCTGCGAGAAAGGGGGAACAGCCGCT
>CAZGVZ010000667.1:0-2746 GCA_964529145.1 uncultured Fibrobacteraceae bacterium
TATGAGGCAGCAAAATGTGCATGATTTCGTGTCCACTTTTTCGGGGCTAGTCCACTTTAAGTATGAAACAACTCTCTATCGATGAAATTGAAGCTACTAACAGAATTTTCACTCGCTATAATAAAACAAATGGGAATTATTATGGTCATAAGGTAAAGGATGAAACGAAACGTTATGCATCTAGAAACAGGTGGATTATGTTTCCTGCTAATATTATTGACTCTTTACGAGAAGGCACGGAAATGCCTTTGCCAAACGTTTATATGCATACTGGCGATGATGAAATTAGGGACGATGGGAATGGAAGGCTTGAAGGTTTGGTTGGTATAACTTATGGTAACAATCCCGCAATGGATTGGGTTCGAGTTATTCTGAAATCACAAAAAAAGTCACAGGTGTTTTTAAATTTGATAACAGGGATGGGCGCAGATTGGAACGTATCTCCTTATCATAAGATTCATACCAGTTATTGGCAGAGTACACCTATATATGAGAAAGGTAAATCGGAACCGGCAAATCAAGTAACAGTAAGTTCAATAAAAGCCAATTTAAACAACTCTGATAACAATAGAAGAAAACCTGGGACATTTATGGATGACGGGGATGAAGTTATTTCTTGTGTTACAACTTTAACTGCTGAAAAGTATGTTACCCCGGATACATTTGATCAAGATATTAAAGACGTTTTCAATCTTTTTTTAAAGCTACTATCTTTAAGATAATGGTGGCTATTTGGTAGATAAAAATTATTTAATTGATGAAAGGCCTGTAAAATAAGAGTAATAAATGTTTGATTCGGCAAAATGGAAACTCCCCCCACCTCCACCAATTATAAACTTCAAACCCTTCTCTCGCGGAAAAATACGCTTGAGGAGGATTTGTTGTTTTTGCCCGTTTTTCCAGTGAATTTCGCCCTATTTCGGCCCGCCGACATTTCTCTGCAATCGGACTTTATTTGACATTATGAATTGCCTTTTTTTACGGCGGTACATTCAATGTAAAATACACCGTAGCACCCTTGCCTTCCTGACTGGTGGCCCATATTTTTCCATGGTGTCGTTCGATGATTTTACGCACGATAGAAAGGCCGATTCCAGTTCCAGGGAAATCTTTCGGGGAATGCAGCCGAATAAATGGATCGAATATCTTATCGGTTTTTTCCTGTGAGAAACCAACCCCGTTATCCCGAACATAGAAGACCGACTCGTTATTATGCCGGGTGCTGCCGATAGAGATCTGTGGAGAATCTGATTTCGAAGAAAACTTCATCGCATTGCCGATGAGATTATCCAATAGAATGCGGACTAAACCCGCATCGGCTTTCACATGCAGGTCAGGCTCGATTTTGATCGAATACGCATGTGCGTTCTTATAAACATCGCTTAATCCTTTCACCGAAGAGGCAGCGATTTCGCTTAAATCGACTGCAGCAAGTTCAAGCTCCTGTGAACCTACTTTCGTAAGCCGAAGTAGATCGCTGATGATCTCGTTCATTCTGCGGCTTTCGGAAATGATCCTGCCAACCGCATCTTTTTCTTCTGAATCGAGCTTTGATTCCGCTTCTTTGACTATTTCGGCGAATGCCGTAATGACCATAACCGGGTTCTTCAAATCGTGTGCAATCGAGTAAGTAAAGGCACGCAAATCCCTGTTTGTGACCAGCAATTCTTCGGTGCGCTCACGAAGTTCTTTGTTTAGTTTGTTTTCTCGATCGACTCCGGATTTAACCGAGGAAGTGCCGAATGCGATAAATAGAAATGAGACTAATCTCATCAATGCATTCCAATACTCGGCAGCTACAGATGTATATGGATGTGGAGGCAGCAGGTCGATTACCAGCCATAAGGCTGCGCTCAGCAGCGCAAAAGCGATGCCCCAAGCTCTACCGTGATACCATGTAGCAATTGCTACTGGGATAAAATAGAATACAAAGAAGCCGTAATCATACCCTGTATTATAGTCGATAACAGATATGGTCAACAGAATGAGCGCCCACACAGAGATAATAAACGGTTTGCTTTTTATGATCATCATTGCATGCTTTTCGCTAGTTTTTGTCTGATAATGGCAACATATCACAACCTGGGTACGCTCACAACTTTCAAGAATAATCCCAGATTCCTTATCGCTTCTACAAATTTTTCATAGGTCACCGGTTTGGCGATATAAGCGCTACACCCGAGCTTGTGGCATACATTGACGTCTTCCGGATCATCGCTGGTTGTAAGCATGATAATCGGTAATTTTTGGAGGTTTTCGTCGTACTTAATTTTTTCCAAAACCTCTTTACCATCCATTACGGGCATTCTAATATCAAGTAATAACAAATACGGCGTATGTGCCTCACATTTTGGGCCTGTTCCCTTTTTGAATAAAAAATCAAGTACCTCTCCGCCGTGCCAGAAATGAATAATTTCATTTGTGATTCCGGCTTTTCGCAAATTGCTTTCAACAAGCATTGCCTGCGCTTCATTGTCTTCGGCAAGTAAAATGATAAGATCTTTCATTTGTTAATAACTCCCAATGCGACAAGTACTCCAATGATTTGAACCCACAATAAGAGGTTTTTCCGCGAACATTTTTGTTCTGCCCCAGCTAATACCGACGCATCCGCCAAAATCGTCAGCAGCCAGGTGAATCCATCATGCGGCTCGGTTTTAAGCAAGAATTGCAGCGGCCTCCAGTGTAGCGCCGCCAACTGGGCCGGTATCGACAATCCGAGGCTGATCAGAAGAAACCGGTATGA
>CAZGVZ010000668.1:0-2739 GCA_964529145.1 uncultured Fibrobacteraceae bacterium
CCATCCCAACCACCTGCTGAGCTGTCACCGGGTCCAGGACCTGCGCAACAAACAGCCCCGCCATCGAAATGAACAAGGTCCAGAACACTTTCTTCACCTGCTCATTCTTCCCGAACACCTCGATCACGGCATCCGCATCCGCTTTCATCGCACGCTGGATCAGCTTCGGCAGGAAGACGAAGAGCGGTAGGAACAGGACCGCCGCCCCGATGAATGCCAGGGACAGCTCGGTCCGGCCTGCAAACCAGATTCCGGCAGGGATCGCAATGATCCCGGCCAAGATTCCGGTCATGCTCATTTCGTCGAGCCAGAACCAGGTTGTCCGCCCGGCGATATCGGCCTTCTCCGCATCGGTAAGAGCGGACAGGTCGAACGCCCCGATCGAGTGCAACACCCCGCACCAGAACGTGCGGACCGCCGATCCATCAGTCATCGGCAGCCACGCCCTGGGCGATCAGGATCTCGAAGACCGGGCTGGTGTACCCGCCATTCTCCGGGCTGAAGTCCCGGACCCGGCCCATCTGCGCCCACTTCCGGCGACCGGTCCGGATCTGGACCGTGTGCCTCCCTGGGGCCCGGGGATAGACCCGGCGGCCATCGATATCCCGCATCTCTGCATACGGGGGAATCTCGAACCAGTCCGGCCAGAACTGGACATTCCGCGGAATATCCGTTCCCCGGTACAGGTCCTGCAGCCGGATAGGAGCGAGGTTGTCGTAGATAACATCAACGATCAGGTTCTCATCGCCCTGTTTGGGGTGTAAGGCCAATTCGTAGAAAATGGGATTACGGCGCACTTCTTCCGGAGTGAGCGGTTTATCCGGGGTCAGCGGCTCGAGGCCGCCAAACTTTCCCCGGTACAGGCCGGCCACCGTTGCGACCGGCTGCATTGCGTTTTCAGGTTCCATGGTATCTCTCCTTGTAACTTTCGTGTTCCGTCCGGAGTTTCTTGAACTCCTCGACGATCTCATCATATCTGCCGATCTTCTGGTGAATGACAAACAGCATGGGATAAATCGGGAGTACGACTCCCAGAAGAATCCCTAACGTATCAAGATCCAATTACGGTCCTCCGCAAGCGACGAGAGAACCAAAAAGAGAGGGACCGGGGGGTCGCCTCCCCTCCGGGTCATTTCGTCTGAGGTGTTCAGGCCAGAGCAGTGACGGAGTCCGCCCAGGTCTCGACCTTGGTCCGGATTGCATCATCCTCATACGAGGTGAGGGTGAGCTGGTCGCGACCGAAATTCACGGTGTAGATCTCACCGTTCGCGTCGTGGCACTTGAGGGTCGCACTGAAGGTATCCTTTCCGAGATCGTGGACCACAGTACCGCCGTGTGCCGTGCTGACCGCAGATGCGGCAAGCAGCGCGGTCACTCCGGCATTGAACTTCGCGAGCGTGTCGAAGCGGTGGCTGCCGGTACCGACGGTCTTCGCATCGGTGTCCTGGTAGACAAGCTTCGCGGTGTAGGCTTCCTTGCTCTTCTCGACCGGGGGATGGCTCTCACCGGCGGTCATGTATGCGACGCAGGCAAACGGATTGCTGGTGATGACACCCTGGACGATCGTGTTGAACGTCGCAATGTCAACGATCGGTTCCGCAAGTTTGCGAACCGCGCTCTTCACATTTGCACTCTGTACAAAATCTGCCATAGTTGTGGTAGCTCCTGGTTCGTTTTACGAACCACAAACAGTGTATTTCCGGATTTTTTTTAACGGTTTGGAAAAATGGTGTGAAAATCGATATCGGAATAGGTTCAATTAATCAGGTCATACGTGAGCTATTCTGTAACTACAAGTGAGAATATGATTCCTCTAGAACGTGATCTTAAGATAGCAATTCCACTATTAAAAACACCGGAAAAATTTGAAGACTACATTTCTTTGAAAATTACCCCCAACGACGGCGGATGTTGTTGTTTTAATCATTGGCCTGAAACATGGAACGTAGTAAATAAATTCATCTCTCCCTGCGGACCTATTCGAAATGAAGGAGCCGTATTAATTGAAAAGAATAACGAGCAATTTGTTTTAGAATGCCACGAAAGCGGTCCGGAAATAGTAGTCTATCTCGGACTAGGAACAGCTTCAATTCTTTTGGTAAAATCGATTGTGGACCTTATTTTAACGATATTGAAATCTCGTCAAAAAAGAAATTATCACAGTAATTTAAAATTCAAAATCACGTCTTATCACTATATCAATCCGACAAAAATTGATGAATCGGTAATTGAAGTTGATTTGCCGCTTTCTGATGAATCTGTTAAATTGTTGAATGAAAAAATAGAAACAATTCTTCTTCAGAAGAGGGAATGATCAGCGACGAACATTCCGCGAAGCGGTATGTGAGGAGCGAGCCGGGACAGCCGCTGGCGCCGGAGCATCGCGACAAGCCAGGGGCGTCCTCCTACCAACAGGACAATCCCGGAAAACAGCGAGGTGATGTGAAGCGAGCCGGAGCATCAGCGAGGACGAGCGAACATGACCGAGCGTCACCGGCCCACCCGGACAACAAAGAAAAGGACTTAATAGGGATGACTTTTATATCAAATAAAATATGGCCGAGTCTACCACACCTACTTGGAAAGCTGTCGTCATCTGGCTGATGTTTATCATCTCGTTCGACATGCTGATCATTTTATTCATCGTCGTTCCCTATCGCTGCGGCCGTATGTTCATTGACAGCGGGGGAGAATACGTCTGCGATCTCGGGACAGGGTGGTACATCTTCAGTGCTGTTT
>CAZGVZ010000669.1:0-2725 GCA_964529145.1 uncultured Fibrobacteraceae bacterium
CTGACGACCTGCCCCTCTTCGATGCCCTCGAGGGATTTGTCGTAGTCCTTCAGGATTTCCTGGACCTGGCCCGGTTTATAAAAACTTTCTTCAAAATCGGAAAGATCGACTTCGTTGCCTGCGGCATCGTAGCCTCTGGCGGATAATTGTTCGTCTACCTGTACATCTGTCATAAAACAGTACTCCTGAAAAAGGGTTGAGGTTGATAAAAACGGACCCGGTCAGAAACCGGAGTTCGCTGCGGTTCCGTCGGTTCCGTGGAAATGGCGTGGGTAATCATCATTGAGAGGATTCCCCTTGAACGAACCCCGACTGGGGCCGCCCGATAGAGAGAGCGCGTTGCACGATCCATTCGATCTGCTCCTCAAGCGACATCCCCGTGGTGTCGAGTTCCACTGCATTGTCCGCTTTTTTGAGCGGACTCACGGGACGGTTAGAATCTTTACGATCGCGCTCGGTGAGTTCGGCGATGAGCTCCTCATCGCTCTTCACGATGCCTATCCGCGCGAAGTCCTTCTTTCGCCGGGCGGCGCGTTCCGGAACCGACGCGGTCATGTAGATCTTGATTTCGGCGCCGGGGAATACCATGGTTCCGATATCGCGTCCTTCACACACAATGGATTTGCCGGCCGCGATACGCCGCTGCTGTTCGACGAGTGCCTTACGGACGATCATCGGGGCGCAGTAATCGGAAACCCTGGAAGTCACCGCTTCTCCCCTGATTTCCGCGGTGACATCTTCCCCGTTCATCAACACCCGCTCATCGGGCGGCGAACCCGAAAACGAAATGCGGGTGTTCGCCACGACATCTCCGAGTGCCGCCTCGTCATCGGCCGGAACGCCCCGGCGCAACGCGGCGAGCGTGATGACACGGTACATCGCCCCAGTGTCCAGAAAGGTCAGATTGAGACGGCGGGCCACCGCTTTGGCGGTGGTGCTTTTTCCCGATCCGGCAGGTCCATCGATCGCGATTATCATGCGATAGCACACTTTTTGAGCATATTCTATTAAAAATAGCACCAGGCACAGGTCAAATCAAGCGTCAGACTGTTTCGCGGCTGCGGGTACATTGGTTCCGCGCTGCGGACCAAAACGCCTTCGGAGGCAAGGAAATCCGGCATGCGAAGATGCCCCGCATTACTGATCTTCACGCCCGCACGTTCTTTGGATAGTTAGCGCCACATATTATTTTTGGGAACCGATCGTCGCAGCCATCCTAAGTAAATTCTAGGGAGATGTAATGATTACACGCGAAACGATATCGAACAATCTCGGAAACTGCCTCAGCGACACCTCCTTTCTTTCTCTCCCCGGACGCCGGAAGGGCAAGGTACGCGATTCCTACGATCTCGGCGATCGAATACTTCTGATCACCACCGACAGGCAAAGCGCTTTCGACCGGATACTGGCCTCTATTCCCTTCAAAGGTCAGGTGCTCAATCTGGTCAGTGATTTCTGGTGCGAAGCCACGACCGACATCGTCGCGAATCATATCGTTTCGATTCCGGACCCGAATGTCACCATAGCGAAAAAATGCTCTGTGATCCCTGTCGAATTCGTCGTCCGGGGATATCTTACAGGCTCCACCGACACCTCTTCATGGACCCTTTATCGCCAGGGAATCCGGACGATTTGCGGCAACAGTCTTCCGGACGGAATGGTAAAGAACCAGAAGTTCGATGTCCCCCTCATCACACCTACCACAAAATCGGAGGTCCATGATGAATCCATTTCCGCTGAAGAAATTGTATCGCGCGGCATCATGAATGAGGCGACATGGAAAAAATGCGCATCGATCGTACTGTCGCTCTTCGAACGAGGAACCCGTGTCGCGGCGGAAAACGGCCTGATTCTTGTCGATACGAAATACGAACTTGGCATCGATGAACGGGGTACAGTCACTCTGATTGACGAAGTTCATACCCCCGACTCCTCCAGATACTGGATCGAAGCCACCTACAGGGAACGTCTCGAAAAAAATCAGGAACCTGAAAACATAGACAAGGAATTCCTGCGGCTCTGGTTTCGCGACCATTGCGATCCCTACAACGACCCCTCGCTTCCCGAAGCGCCTCCAGAACTCGTCATCGAACTCGCGTACCGCTACATACGGCTTTATGAAATGATCACCGGACGGGAATTCGGGATCGATACGTCCGAACCGGTGGCGGAGCGTATCCGGCGTAATCTGACCCGTGCGGGAATCAAGGCGTGAGGGCCTGCGCCGGCTATTCCGGAAGACGACCGAAAGCCGCATGGCGGCGATCACTTCAGAAAGAGAATCTCTTGACTTTCATTGTTCTGCGACCGGTTTTCCCCACGCAAGGCATAATCGAGGCGATAAAGGGATCAAGCAGGGATCGATCCCCGGATTTTCGCGGTGAGTATGAATCCGACGGAGCGGGACCGCGACGGGCATGGCGATCGGCCTCATGTGTCGGGTATCGTAACGCGTACAGCCATAGCGGCGGCATGCGAAAAACGGGAAGCCGTTCTTGCCTGTACCCTGAGCGTACGTCAGGGGTTTTCACTCTTTTCATTTCCGGAGGAATCTGATGGCGGCACAAGCCCAGGATCTCATGAGCACAATCGTAAGCCTCTGCAAGCGGAGGGGATTCATTTTCCAGTCGAGCGAAATATACGGAGGCCTCAACAGTTGCTGGGACTATGGCCCCCTGGGAGTGGAACTGAAAAGAAACGTCAAGGAAGCCTGGTGGCGTGCCAT
>CAZGVZ010000670.1:0-2714 GCA_964529145.1 uncultured Fibrobacteraceae bacterium
CTCTTTGGGTCTCCGCTGACAGAACGGGGACCTTGCCGATTAACTCTTTTGTCAATTCACTTTCAAACCGGCAGTTTTGGGACAATTTTGATCCGGCAGCCGCATAGGTGATTTCAGCGCATTCATATCCCAGCATTTTTTTGATACAATTGATTTTTTGTGTAACAATCACCGTCTTTCTCTTCTTCGGTTTGATGATGGTACTATCAGAAAAGGAAATATACGATATCTGAATCGGTAACGGTATCTGCCACTCGTCACCGACTTCCAAACTTGTTTTTTCCAGATATGGGAACAGTACCGGCTCCCTGCCCAACCGTGCACTACTCAGGATATTCGTATCGGAATGCGTTCCTTTCCAGAACCCGACATTTCCATTACTGTCCATGAAGGTTTTTGTGAACACGGCGATGTCATCCGGAGGCGGATCATCCGTAATATGTTTGAAGATAAAACTAAACTTTCCATTGCCATCTTTATGAACATCCGATGTAACCATCAGCGGCGACTTTGATCGTTCTATGAAATATCCTGAATAGTCATAGTTGTAAAGAATATACTCCATCGGTCGAAAGCATATTGTATTGATGGTCCCTTGCACTGTGCTGAACAACAGAAAAAGACTTAATGTGTATATTTGCAGTTTGTTCAAATTGCATCCCTTCGTGTTTATTGCCTTTATGACTATTTTACTTCTTCGATAATCGTTCATTTCATTTTTCCCAGAAATATTTTGGGCGGTATATATACCTTTTTCCGGTATATGGTTTATAATCAATCATTCGGAGTTTACGCTTTATTTTGGCAGTTATTATCTTCTTATCCTCACGATTCAACTGGTCGTGTTTTATATCCATCATTTCTGATACCACGAACCCTTCATCAATTGCGAAATGAACCGTTCCACTCAATAAAAAACTCAACATTTCCCCGCTTTCAATACGCAGACTGTCGGCAACATGATAACTTATTTCGGCACAGCGGAACCCCAGCATCTCCTTGATGGATTCAAATTTATATACTGCTTTCAAGTTATGCCGGAGGAATGTTTTCATTTTTTCAATAAGTTCGATATCTATCCCTGTGGTAAAGGATATAGGCAATGGTAATACCGAATTCCACTGCTCCCCGACATGATACCGGCCTTTCGGAAAATAGGGAAACAACAGCGGAAATTCAGCAAAAAATCTTGCATCGAGAACCATATGTATTAAAGGGTCAAACACGATTTTCAATCCCCAGATATCCGAGCCCTTTGAGGTTAGAGGTAAACTGCCTTCACTACTAATCAGATCATACGGTGGCGTACCATCTTTAGCAACTTTCATCGCCTGATACTCGAACTTATCCCCTCCCAACAAACTGTCGGTCCTATACATAAGAGGTGAACACGGAGGTAAATTGAAGTAATAAACGATTTCTTCGAAAGGCTTGAATTTCAGCTCATGTCCTTTTAAATTACAGTTTAATCCAAGAAAAAGGATTGTAGTTGCTGCTGAATAATACCATCTCATGGATTACTCTCCGATCCTCAAATTATCGCGATAGTTTTGATCAACCATTGCGTCGTTTCTTATGCAACGGTTGTGAAGAAATACCGGCTCGTTCAACAGGTTAACTTTTTTATCGTCAGAGTTTATTGCTGCCCTGAAGGGAGGTCCGGGTGGCCCGTCGTGAGAGAGCATGCCACCAATTTGATCCGCCTGCGTCTCCTTATAACCCCAAAGACCCTGCCAGTCGCTGAAGACCCTATTGCCATAAATCATAGGCTTAAAATGCAATAAGGTGAGTTCCTTATTCCCTGTTCGATCTTTACTACCGGGCAGATTGGAATATTGTGGAAAACTGCCAAGTTTTCCTGAGATCACATTTATCGAAAGACAATGCATAAACAGCTCATTTATTCCAATGGCGTATAATGCAACAATCGGACTGTTTTATCGTGACTCCTAGTAGTTTTTTTGCTATTGGCTATTATTACATTCGTCTGATTCGCGCCAGCTCGATCGTAGATCATTATTCCCTCGTTTATCGCAAAATAGAGCGTGCCCTTTAATGTATATCGTGGTGTTTTGTATACTTTCTCGCCATCCCAATATTCTATCCCATATTCGATTTTTACACATCTGAACCCCAAGTGTTCTTCTATCGAAATAAATTTCTGTGTAAGTATCACATCTCTTTCAGACTTTTCTATAAGATTCAAATGTTCATCGTATCGTAAGCCGAGCGATATACGCATCGGAATCTCAATGGTTTCTCCAATTGAATATGTTTTACTTTCTCTATTAAGAACCGGAAAATCCATAATTGCATCCACCACGAGAAGGCCGTCTTTTATATTGAAAATGCCATTTGGTGGTTTAGCGAAGTGCTTTCTTCCATATGGTGTAAACATAACTCTTTCAACAAGTGTCACCAGATCATTCGGTGGAGGCACGTCATTATTTACAGTCTTCCATGTAACAGAAAACTCACCGATGTCACTGTTTTTTTTCTTAAGCTCTGATATCACCACCCAATCCCTACGGAATTCGTTTCCTAACCAAACGAAGTACACTGCTTGTTTATATGGTTTGTATTCCAGTTTAATACTCTGTGGAATAGCAACAATGTTTAGTACAATCATGATTATCATACTGTACCACACACATTTTTTAGGCTATATCCGGAATTCCCAACGACCATTTTCTATTCAAACCCCATTCTATAAT
>CAZGVZ010000671.1:0-2712 GCA_964529145.1 uncultured Fibrobacteraceae bacterium
GTTGTTCTCCCGCTTTTCTCACCGTGGCTTCCGCCGCCTTTTTTGCGTGGCGTGCCTGCCCGGAAACCTCATCCTTTATATCACTTTCCATAATTCCTCCTTACCTCACAGCTCGATGGAAAAAATTTTCCATGCTTGACTAATTGAAGAACAGCAAGGAGGGTGCCAGCCTGTAGTAAACTCCTGCGGCCGGCGATGGATCCGCGTATTCGCCGCCGTGTTCCGTAAAAAAGGAGTCGTCCGGCTCCGCTGATTGTCGCACCTCTGCAAAATTCGTTTCCAGGTTTCAGCAATCCTCTATGCCTGATCCGGCCGTGATACGTCGTCACGCGGGTTGCGCTCCGACTTTCCTTACGGCCGATGGGTAAAATTTTCCCTGTGTCCGGCAAAAAAATCCGGGGAATTTTTGTGCAGACCGGAGAGGAGCGCGCATGCGGATGGCTGGCCGCACCGAGTATGGTTGCATTTTTCTTCTTCCATATCAAACAGTTACGGAATCCTGTTACATGCGCCCGGGATTGGCAGGATCATGAATATGAAAATGGCATTTCTTTTGCGTATTTAAGCGCATCAACTGAGGAGAGTCCATGTTCGAAAAGATATTCGACAGAACCAATCTGCCGGTGATCTCCGGTGCAATGGATGCCGCGATGCTGCGCGGGAGAACCATCGCGAACAACATCGCCAACGTCACCACTCCGGGGTACCGCAGGGTGGAAGTGTCCTTCGAGGAGGAACTGCGCGTAGCGCTCGATCGTACGCGACTCCGGGGATCACGGACCGACTGCCGGCACCTCGATATAGGACGTAAAAACCTCGGTGAGGTGCAACCCGAGGCGTACCATCCCTATGACCCTACGCAGCCGAGCGGGGTTAACAATGTCGATATGGATACCGAGATGGCGAAACTTGCCGAAACCCAGATCATGTACAACTATGCGGTGAAGTTCGGGCAGGGTGTATTCAGGAAATTGAACGCGGCGATTCAGGCAAAGCCGCTTCAGCAATAAATAATGGGAGGATAGTTCTATGCCGTTAGCCGGAATCTTCTCCGGACTCGAGATCAGCGCTTCGGGAATGCGCGCACAGCGCATACGTCAGAACGCGATCTCGTCGAATCTCGCGAACGCGGAAACCTCCCGGACCGACGACGGGGGACCGTACCGGCGTCAGTTCGTGGTCTTTACAGCGGAGAGCGATCAGCGGGACATCCGTATTCTCAACCGGGAGCCCGCGCTCTCGGGAACCAGGACCGAAACCGGACATCTGCCCATTCCACCGGCCGATTTTCCCCGCGACGAGCGATTCTTCGGAAACGGCGTCACGGTCGCGGAGATCCGTGAAGACTCGCGGCCCCCCAGGATGGTATACGATCCCGCTCATCCCGATGCGGATGAGAAGGGATACGTCGCGATGCCCAACATCAATATGGTCGAGGAAATGACCGACATGATCGCCGCCACCCGCGCATACGAGGCGAACGTGACCGCGTTCAACGCGGCTAAGAGCATGGCCATGCAGGCGTTGCAGATCTAGGAGAGAAAATGCGTACGGATACCGTTGGAAAGCAGGAAATGTGGACCAGGTTCATGCGATTGTCGCAGGATGCACGGATTCGAAACCAGGGCCTCGCGACAGGCATGACGGAAACAGGCAAGACGAGGAACGCAACCGTTGGAGCGACGGTAACAGGCCTGCTGGAAACGCGCGCGTACGCTAAAACAGCTTCCACCCCGTCCACGTATGCAGTGTCGAGACCGGCATTCACCGGCCGCATTCTCGGAGGAAAATTTGACGCGTACGCGTGAACATGTTAGAATTTCGCAAAAAGGACCGCCATATGAACCAGATCAATCCAATTGGCCCGATTCACGGACAGGGCCGGATCGAAAAGACGCAGGGTGTCAATCCCCCCGAGAAGGGGCCCTCGTTCAGGGAAACGCTCCAGGGTTTCCTTAAGGACGTCAATACGATGCAGGTGAAGGCCGATCAGTCCATTGAAAAGATGGCGGCCGGCGAGATCACCGATGTGCATCAGGTGATGTCCACTGTCGAGGAGGCCAATGTGGCGTTCAATATGATGATGGAGATACGAAACAAGGTGATGGATGCCTACCAGGAAGTGATGCGGATCAGGTTATAGAAAGAACGGCTGCATGAATCACGGCCCTCGGGGAAGCGCGGCCGTACCGCAGGGATACCTACAAGGGAGCGGACAAGATGTCTGAGTTCTTCAAACAGGCGCTCGCCCAGATCGCGGCTATCTGGCAGCGTCTGTCGCTTCAGCAGAAAATCGTCACTTCGGCCCTGGTCGCCTTCACTCTGCTCGGTATGACCGGTCTCATTCTGTGGTCCCAGAAAGCCGTGAACAGCGACGGCGGGTTCAAGACCCTTTATTCCAGCCTCGAAGTCGAGGAAGCAGCGACGATCACCGAGGAACTCAAGAAGGCGGGCTATCGATATAAGCTGGACAATGAGGGGCGGACCATTCAGGTCCAGTCCGGGCAGGTGTACGAGATCCGGATGGCCATGGCGCGTGAGGGACTTCCGCGGCAGAGCGGTTTCGGATATGAACTGTTCGACAAGACGAACCTCGGAATGACCGATTACGTCATGAAATTGAACTCGCGACGCGCCCTCGAAGGGGAGCTTCAGCGGACCATCGAGGGCCTCGAGGAGGTCAAAAGCGCCCGCGTGCACATCGTCATTCCC
>CAZGVZ010000672.1:0-2699 GCA_964529145.1 uncultured Fibrobacteraceae bacterium
TTGTTATTATAGAGGATCGAGCCTGCGCGCTGGTTTGCCGTCAGGTTTCCCGGCTGCAGCGCGGCGAGTTTGATGGATACAGCCAGTTCCTTCGGTGTGTTGCTTCTGGCGCGATAGGCCAGACAGAGTTTCTGGAGGACCAGTGTGTCTTCGGGGGCGAGAGTCGAAGCCTTTTCAAGTATTCCGATTGCTTTTCCCGCTTCTTTGGGATCATCCGATAAAAGGATTCCCAGACGAGTGAAGTTGCGCGCGTCCTGAGGGAAATCTTCGGTATTAGATTGATAAAGCGCGATCGCCGAAGCACGATCGGAGCTCTCGCGAAGCGCGGCCTGCTTGAAGGACGCGTCTGCGTCCTTCACTCCTGGCAGTTTGACATACGCCTCGTAGGTTTTTGCGGCCTCCGGCATGGATCCGGTTTTTTCATAGGAAATCGCGAGCGGCCTGAGTATCTCCCTGAGTGCAGGAGCGGCGGGATTCAGGGCACGGGCCCGGGCGAGGAACTCGACTGCCAGTGAATGATTATCCGCCTGGAAGTAACAGTCTCCCATTTTCATGAGTATAGACAACGTAAGGAGTTTCGGGGATTTGACTTTTTGAAAATAGGACAGAGCTTCCTTGCATTGCTTTTTGTCATGGAAATAGAGTCCGACCGTAGAAGCGGTCTTTTCATCGGATGGTGATTTCTCGAGGTATTTCCGGTAGTTTTCCATCGCCTGGTCGGTTTTGTTCTGAGCCATGAGAAGGTCGCCGATCTCCTTGTATTCCGCCGTGGTACCCGGATTCAGCATGACGACCTGCTGGTAATTGATCAGCGCTTCAGCGGTCTTGCCGGTCGAGGCCTGGCACTCGGCAAGCGCCGAGAGAACGGGGAGATTTTTGACGTCCATTTTCAGCGCGTTCTGATAATACGTGATCGCGTTTCCGCATTTTTTCCTGTTTTTGTATAAGTTACCCACGGCCGCGTAGGTCGCTGCATCCATTTCGCCAGCAGCCACAGCCTTGGGGACCACAGCCAGGACTTCGTCATCTAGCTTCTTTTCGAGGAGCGTTGTCAGATACTGACGATAAATTCCGGTGATGGACGGATTGAGCTTGAGCGCCTTTCTGAATGCATCGAGAGCTTCTCCCGGATTTTTCTGCTCGTAGAGAAGATCGCCGAGTGTTTTATACGACGATGCGTCGGAAGAGTCCAGGATAAGAAAATTCCGCAGATAGAGCACCGCGTCCTTTTTCTGATTGTTTTCGAGACTGATCCGGTACAGGTGACGGAAGGGTTTGGGATCGTTGGGTGTCAGAACCGCAAGCTCCTTGAGGAGAGGGAATGCGGTGGAATTGTCCTTCTTTTCGAGATAGTATTCGGAGAGAATGGCTCGCGACCTGACGTCCTTGGAATCGAGACTGGAGATTCGGGTCACGGCGAGAATCAGTTTTTCCCGGTTGTTGAGCTCTTCGTAGCATCGTGCGAGTTTTTTCCAGTAACCGACATCGTCCTTGATTTTTGAAACGATCACTTCGATGTGCTGCGCGGCGGCGAGCCAGTCTTTGTCGTTGAAGTAAAGATAGCCGAGTATCTTTCTCGATTCGATGTTCGTGCTGTCGAGTTTGATGGCCGATTCAGCGGCATCGCGAGCCATATCGTACTGTTTGAGCTGCATCGCGCAGGTCGCCATGGATTCCGCGGCTTTAGGGCTTCGATCCAGAAGGTACCACTTCTGAAAAGGCTTGAGGGCCTCCTGAAAATTTTTCTGGCGTGAATGGAATTCACCAATGGAAGCGAATATCCGGGGATCGCTCGGCTGCACTTTTTGAGCCTCGCTGAAAGCTTTGAGGACCTTTTGTTTGTCGGAGCCGGACTTCTCGAGAGCCTCGGCGTATTGAAGCCAGATTTCCACGGTCCGCTGGGCGGGCGGAAATGATTTTTCGATATGTTCAACCGCTTTTGTGAATTTGCCGTTTTTCATCAGATCGTTCAGACGATCATCGGCCCTCAGCACTCCACATAATGACATGATCAGAAGGACAACGACATACGTTCGCAACGATTGAAATGAGAATTCAACCATATACTCTCCCGGGAAAATGGTGACTGAGGAAATCCGATCTTCTGAAGCTCGAATCGCATTCCGGCTAACTCTTTACCTATACAAATAAGGCCATCCCTATCGAGGTTCTGAAAGGCTTTTATGCCCTTCCAAATTAATAAAAAAGACAGGTTGAAGACAATAAAAAACTCACGTAAAAATGGCGCCTCTCTGTAGAAGACAGGCCAGTCCGTTAGTCGGTTCAGCCGAAAACCGCCCTGCCGTGAAGGACTGCCAGGAACTTATAGGCGTCATGTACGACAGAACCGTGGTGTGATCGCGGTGGCAGGGTTTGGCGGACCGGCTTTGGACATTTCATCACTCCTTTTCATCAAGAGGGCCGGATATCTGCAGATTTTATCTCTCCGGCACTGTTTCTACCACTGTTTCATGCGCTTTTTTCCCCTCACTTTTTTACTCCCGTGTGGTGCGGGAGGACACCACGAAGTGGCTCGTAAGGGCGATGAGCCGCACACTAACCGTGAACTCGGAAGAGAGCCTTGAAATCACATCTATATAAGAGGTACCCTCAATTATTTGCACAGGCCGGTGACTACGTTGTATATATCATGAAATATTTCTTTTTTCGACCCGTGCCGACGATTTATCGGGATAAGT
>CAZGVZ010000673.1:0-2698 GCA_964529145.1 uncultured Fibrobacteraceae bacterium
GGGCAGCTGCTGGCCCCCCTGGGCGGGGTTCGGGTGGCGCCCCACCCGATTCAAAAAAATCCGGTGCTCCCGCACCATTGTCATATTTATGGTAAAGGAACATAAGCCCACGCGCCGATAGCATAGGCGTTTGTCCCCTGCCCGAAAGATCTTTGAATCGAGATGCCGATCAGTTTGGATCACAGATCCAGGGGCATACGACGGATCACCAGATGTTCTCTGCAGATTCGATGTTGTTGTTTCAAGCCCGTAGGGCTGACATGTTTATAGCACGGAAGAATGGAGGTGAAATCAGAGGTCCGTCAGGACCGGCATGAACATCGGGCCGTTCGGACCGATGCGAGCGTTCTTCAACGAAGGAATCGAACATACCGCCCCTGACGGGGCTCAGTGCACCCTGCGCCGGCAATCGATCTGTTTCCTGATATCAATCTGGTTACAGTCTACTTTTTGCCTGCGGGAGTGCCCAAGCCGGTCTGACACCGGGAAATCCGTTCCCCATGATACTTCAGCGCCGCGTACCACAGGAACGCGGGGATCACCGGCATCAGGTAGTTCGCGCCCTCCCAGTATCTCACGTCGCAGCCGAAGGAGACGAACTCCCCGGTCGCGATCAGCGAAAGGGGGACGGCGAGGGCGAGGGAGAACCACCCCAATTGACTTTCGAGCGTATCCCCCACCCTGAACGCGGCCACGGCCGCAAGCGCGAGCGTCGCGGCGGCTCCGGGAGCGATCAGGAGAATCCCCACAGTGCGTGTCCCCCGGCCGATGAGGTGTAACGGCTGATAATATCCGTCGCCGCCGAAATAGAAGATCGCGTGCAGCGCTGCCGCCGAAGCGAAACTGACTGCGACCATGGCCATGGTACGGCCCGGGCTTCTCCTGACAAAAAGGAGGCCGAGCAGAAAAGGAAGGAAGATAAAAACGATTCTCGCCGTGGAAAGGAAGCCGGTCAGGAGCGCGACGGACAGGAGCCACAAGGCAAAAGGCCCTTTCCGGGCTTTGTCTATAGCGTGGCGCCACAGCATGACCGCTGTCGCGAACCCGAACCCCAGGGCGATCAGATCGTGTCCGGTCACCATCATCTCCCAGAACAGCAGTGAGCTCGACAGCAGCGCCAGCATGACGGACGGCACAGCGGCTCCGCCTCCGCACGTTCGGCCATGGGCCAGGATCGAGAAGAGCGCGTAAAGCGGAGTGAGCAGGAAATAGCAGCGGGAAAGAACCAGAGGCGCGTTGAGGATGATCCAGCCCGGTCCGGGACTGCTCGGCACCGAGCCCGCAAGGCTGACGGCATAGGGCTTTCCCCGTTCGACCAGAGCCCGCACCGACCCGATCATCGCGTCGTCCGCGGTCGAGCCCATGCCAGATTCCCTTCGTGCGTCGGCAATGGGGTACACGAAATACGCGGCCGCGGAGAAGAGCAAAATGACAAAGGCGATGAACCGGCGGTTCGGGAAGCGTTCGCTTCCGAAAAACGATACAGAGCGGCGCGAAAGCGTCAGTGTATATAAAAACGCCAGGAAAACGGCCATGGCCGCGCATACCGCCGCTGGTACCGGAAGGAACTTGAATATCGCACGCGTCGATGGAACGAACAGCAGCGCCAGGAGTATCGCGATATCCAACGGTTTACCCGACGGCAGGTTCATGAACCGGCGAATTCACCGAGGGAGTTCAGGTAGGCTTGGGGTATGCCTATGTCGAACCTTTTTCCCCTGACCAGGTATCCCATGAATCCGTCCTCGAGCCGGAGCCGGTCGAGGCACGAAGTGAGCTGGAACTCACCCTTTTCGCGGATGTTTTTCACTATATGCTCTTCGAGGAATTCGAAAATCCGCGGCGAGAGCACGTACTGGCCGAACACCGTGCAGTACTGCTCCTCGGGCATTCCGTCGATGCGCAGGTGTTCCGCCGCATATACCGGGTCGGGCTTCTCCGCGAACTCGGTGATCGCGATCACCGACTGCTCCTCGACCCAGGTGCCCGTGACCGTGCCGAAATGGCGGATCTGCTCGGAAGGGGTCCATTTGAGACCGACCACGCTGCGGCCGTATTTTTCATAGATGTCCAGCAGCTGACGGGAGCACGTTGTGTCGGTTTCAGATGCGTAAAGGTGATCCCCGAGCAAGAGCAGAAACGGCTCGCCGCCCACCCACGAGCGCGCGCAGTACACCGCGTCGCCGAATCCGTTCTGGGTTTCCTGCTCTATGAAGGTGATCTTGTGCCCTATCTCGATGATGTACTCCGACATCCTCTGCCCCTCTTTCGAGAGTTTCGCGAAATGCTCCACCGGAGGAGGAGTATGGAAAAACTCCTCGAACAGGGCGCGGTCGCCTTTCTGCACCACCACGCATATCTCCTCGATCTCTCCGGCGAGCGCCTCCTCGACGATCGCCTGAATGACCGGTTTGGCCACCCCGTTCCTGTCGATGACCGGAAACATCTCCTTCTTGAGCGCCTTGGTCGCCGGAAAGAGCCGGGTCCCGAATCCCGCGGCGGGTATAACCGCCTTGCGCACCTTTGTCGCAGAGGAGAGAGTGAGCTTGAGGCACTTCATCCCAAGATCCTTTTCAACGATGCGGATCACCGCGTCCCGGGTTTCGGCATCCCTGACGAGCAGTTGAGCGGTGCCGTCCCCCTGTGAGCCTACCCCTTTACCGCCAAGGATAAGCGGCTGGATAGGCGGATAGGAAAG
>CAZGVZ010000674.1:0-2698 GCA_964529145.1 uncultured Fibrobacteraceae bacterium
TGATTGCATCAGGGGGCGTTTTAGTTACGGCGTAAACTTGTTTTCCGGTCTTCCACCAACTCGTTCCCCTTGCTCTTCATCGACGCACCTGCTGTCCCGGAAGCTTTTTTGCACAGGAGCCATCCGCTTCCGTGGTCGGCTCCGGCTTTCAAATCATTTTCCGCTCAGGATCGATCCCAATATCCCTCCCGGGCCGGACATCCCGGCGACACCGCGCGATTCTCCGCGGTTCGCGCCGGCTGCAGCCCGTATCCGGTCGGCCAGGCGTGAAAAGGGGAGACTTTGAAGATAGATGGTCCCGGGGCCGCGCAGGGTAGCCAGAAACAGACCCTCTCCGCCGAACAGGGCGTTTCTGAAACCGCCGACCATCTCGATGTCGTACGATACCGATGGTTGGAATGCGACAATGCAGCCTGTATCGACCCGCAGGCTCTGGCCGTGTCCCAGTTTTTTCTCGATGATCGTTCCCCCCGCGTGGACGAATGCAAGTCCCTCGCCGCTCAGCCTCTGCAGGATGAACCCCTCGCCCCCGAAAAATCCGGCACCAAGTCTTTTGGTGAAAGCGATGTCGATGTCTATTCCCCTGGCAGCGCAAAGGAACGCGTCCTTCTGGCACATCATCGTGCCACCTAGGGCCCCCAGATTCAAAGGAATGATCTTGCCGGGGTAGGGAGCGCTGAACGCGACGCGGCCCTTTCCCCGTCCGGATTGAAGGAAGGTCGTTATGAAGAAGCTCTCCCCAGTCAATATACGCTTGAATCCCTTGAAAAGACCTCCGTCCGCCGTACATCATTGCGCCCGCCTCCGCTCTGACTCCTTCTCCGGGATCGAGTTCTATCTCGACCAGCTGCATATCGTCGCCGACGATGGTGAAATCAATGACATCCGCCATACACTTTCCTTCCTTTCCATGTTTACAGACTAGCTGTTCAGCCGGGTTAGCATCGAACCAGGCCCTTCCCGGACCCGGGTCAGAATACGACCTGTCGGGATAATTCATTGCGGAGATATGCTTTGCGGATATTCTTCCCGCCTTACATGAATCGTCCGGCATTGGCACAGCCCATTTCTCGTATTGTCTAAGGTCAATTAACTACAACTGTTGAAAAGCGTAACCGCAGGGTCCGCAGGTGAAATTCCCAAGGGATTCCACTATGATTCCTGCCTATGCGGGTGATCACAGAGAAATGATCGCCTGGCGTATCGCTTCGGAAACCATTTCGGGTGATACACTCGCCTTTATACCATCTCTTCCGCTTCTAATGATCGTTTCCGCGGTTGAGGGGCACCCGAAACGGACCGTGGTTTTCCCGGAGTCCAGGCTGATCCTGACCGGGATGACAATCGCACCGGTCTCGATCGCGAGAAGTCCCACCGCCGGTCTGAACCGTTTGATCTCACGGTTGTCCGCAATTCCGCCCTCGGGGAAAAAGATTATGCTTCTCCCGCTGCGCATTGCGCTCATCGAAATCCTGAGAATCTCGATCGGGTCGTGCGCCTTTTCGAGGCGGACCGTAACATGCCCTGAAAACGGGAAAGGAAGCGGAGCGCGGCTATTCCCGGCATCCTCTTCTCCTAAAAAAATGGTCTTGTCACGGAAGGCGGCCGGCAGCGACGTTAAAATATTGAACACATCATCGCGATGGACATGATTTGACGCGAATATGACCGGACTCCGTTTCTCGGACAGACAATCCCTGCCTAAAACTATTATCCTCCTGAAGGGCATCGATACTGCACTGTGCACGGCGGAAGAAAGATGAAACAGAGGGTGTGGCGGAGGAAGAAGCACCGATCCTTCGAATGCGGTGTCGCTGAAGATGCGTTCCTTGTTGCTGAGAGTGCCTTCCAGGGATGTATCATGCCGCACTGCGGAGTCGCGAACGAGGGAAAACAGATCACTCATGGTCTCCATTTTCTCGAATACCGTGTCTGGAACATCGATCGAGAAGCTTTTCTCGATCGACCCCAGGAGTTCCAGGCGGTCCAGGGAGTCGAGCCCAAGGTCTATTTCGAGGTGCGACCTGGGAGTCATTGCTTCACGGATCACTTTAGGGGCTATTCGGACGATTTCGTCGGCGATGGTACGATATTCGGACGTTTCCATCATAGCGAGTTCGATGACCGAGAGATCCACCTTGAGCTGCGCGTGCGCGTGCCGTTTTCGTTTGATGGCATGATAAAACTCCCGGATCTCGATTTTCTTGAGTTTCCTCGTAGTGGTGCGAGGGAGGGCAGTGTAAGAGACGACGAAATCGTTGATGCGCCGGTACACGGGAAGCGATTTTCCCATACGCAGTAGCTCGTCATAGATCAGGTCGGTCGCCTGCCGCACCGATTTGCTTTTACGCACCGAGGCATCCGGCACCACGACTGCGGCCACGATCTCGTTGGATTCCTGCTCGATGCCGAAAACTCCGATCTCCTCGATTAGCGGGGATGTTCCGTAATACTCCTCCAGTTCGTCGGGGTACACGTTTTTCCCCGAGTCGAGAACGATGATATCCTTTTTACGTCCCGAGAGATATAGGTAGCCTTCACTGTCGAGCTTTCCCATATCACCGCTGTGGAACCATCCCTCCGGGTCGAACGCCGCGCGGGTGAGTTCCTCGTTTTCGTAATACCCCTTGAAAACACAGGTACCGCGAAGCATAACGTCGCCGATACCATTGGCGTCGGGATTTTGAATGCGGACCTC
>CAZGVZ010000675.1:0-630 GCA_964529145.1 uncultured Fibrobacteraceae bacterium
GTCCTCATTCGAGGGGAAACCGGGACCGGCAAGGAGCTTGTCGCGCGCGCAGTCCACCAGAAGAGCACCCGTTCAGCGGGACCTTTCATACCGGTGAATTGCGCCGCATTGCCCGAATCGCTTCTCGAAAGCGAACTCTTCGGCCACGAAAAGGGGTCGTTTACCGGAGCCACCACCAAGAGAATAGGGCGGTTCGAGGCTGCGGACAACGGGACGCTCTTTCTCGACGAGATCGGGGAGATGTCACCAGGGGCGCAGAGCAGGCTTCTGCGGGCGATTCAGGAAAAAGAGTTCCAGCGGGTGGGTGGTAACGATCCTATTCGGGTCAACGTCAGGCTGATCTGTGCCACAAACCGCAATCTGGAACTCGATGTCCGGGAGGGGCGCTTCAGGGAGGACCTCTACTACAGGATCAACGTGTTCACGATCGTGCTGCCCCCTTTGCGGGAGAGGGGAGCGGATGTGCTGCTTCTCGCCGACTATTTCGTGCGTAAATACTCACATCTGCACGACAGGAAAGTCGAACGCATCTCCACTCCTGCGATCGACATGCTCTCAGCGTATCACTGGCCGGGAAACGTGCGGGAACTGGAAAACGTCATCGAGCGCGCCATCCTGGTTTCCGACGGC
>CAZGVZ010000675.1:643-2688 GCA_964529145.1 uncultured Fibrobacteraceae bacterium
GGAACGACTCGTTCGAGAGCATGGTCGCCGCATACGAGAAGGAGCTTATCGTCGATGCGCTCAAGGACGCGGGAGGTAATCAGAGCGAGGCAGCGCGGCTGCTCGGGACTACCAAACGGATAGTCCAGTATAAAATCGACAAGCTCGGAATCGATTTCAGGAGATACCGCCGCTGAGGATCAGCTTTCGATGAAGGGGGCGGCGGCGCAACTGGAGTTCGCAGGTGACGATAAGCGGGCGCCGCAGCCGGCTGCGGCGCCCCCGCAGGTCCGATTACCCGGCCCTGGCAGTTGATCTTTCTTCCCGAAGCGCTTCCGGGAGAGGCTCACTGGATTCGAGAGTGAGCGCTCCCGCATCACCTGTTTTCATCGCGTTGAGCGCGTCTGCGCGCTTCATCGTCGGGAGCGGGACCGGTTTCACCGAAACGGGAGACATCGCTTTCCGTGTCGCTTCTTTGAACTCCGGCCGTTCTGCGTTCAGTCGTCCAGACCTCGGTACTTCGTTCACTCTTCTCGCCGCCCGGGGTTCGCAGATTTTCCGAACTCTTCCTCATACCCTCTTTTGCGTTCTCCACGGTTTTTTCCATACCGCTCTTTACCGCCTCCGACGCGCTCTTCAGTTCGCCTCCGGCGGATTCGACCGCTTCGCGGACCTTCGATTCCCCGCTTTCGGCAGTTTTCCCGGACTCCGCTTCCGCCATGGGACGCCCTGCCCTGGCAGACGGAAATGCCAGGCCTGAGAGTACGCCCGCGGCCATGGCAGCGAAACCCGCTGCCAGAGGGTGGTCCCGAATGATATCCACAGATCTTTCGCGGCTTCGCTCGTAGCCTTCATGAACTTTTCCCGACCTCTCCCGCGCGGAATCCGCAGCGGACTGGACCCTGTCCCTCGCGGATTCGAACGCCTGTCCGACAGACTCCTTCGCCGAACCCGCGGCGGATTTCATCTTGTCCATCAGCCCGGAGGTGCCGTGACGGGCTCTCTCCTGCAAAGACGGACCGTAATCGTATCCCCCGTGGTGCTGCATGTTCCAGAAGATCCATCCGGCGCCCGCGCCGATGAGCATCGCGGGAAAAGGATTGTCGCGAATCGATTCGCCCAGCCTTCCTCCTATGTCCTGCATGGTTTCCCGTGTTTTTTCCCGGCTGCCGGGACTCTGCATCATGTCGAAAAAGTAGTCGATGAACCGTTTGGGATGGAATCTGTCGCTCAGGGCGTCCATGGTTCCGTCCATTTCGCGCCGCGTCCGGTCGATGTCGTGCTCGATTTCCTCAGAGTTTTTATGCTCACCGCTCGACCTGAGCGGAGTCCATTCGTGCGAATTGGTTTTTGTTTGCTCTAGGGTCGTTTGCCGGCCAGCCATTGTCTATCCTCCTTTAAAGAATTGATCGCTTTTTCTGGAACAACCGATGTATGCTTGAAGGTGTCGATCGCCTTGCGGACCAGTATGAAACCGACAAGGCCGACAACCGCGCCAAGGATAATCGGGGAGAGCCACAGCGACGTATCGCGTGCCAAACCCGCCCCTTCGAACGCGTCCACCAGCAGGTAGTTGATTCCGAGTAAAAGGTAAATGATTCCCGCATACGCGACCAGCCCTCCGGCCGCCAGATACGCGGAATTGCGCAGGAGCTTCGATACTTTTTCTGTGGTCTCCTCTTTCGCCAGCTCTATTTGCTGGCGAACGAGATTAATGCTTTCGTCGCGCAGATCCCTGAAAAGATCGGATACAGGCTCCTGTGTCGCAGTCGTCTGATAATCTTCATATTCGTTCATGATTCGCTCCTTCACTTGTCTGCCGGGAAGGTTCCGGAAATCTCCGGCCCGGTCGATTTGAAAAAGCGCGACAGGGAGACTCCAAGGGTGAAGAAACCTCCGATCACCAGAGCCGGATGCCGCTGGGCGTACCGGTTCGCCGAATCCAGCAGCTGCTGCAGATCACCTTGAGCCATGTCGCGCGAAGCACGGTTCACCGCTTCGGCCGTATCCCCGGCCCAGTCCGCCAGAAAGCTGTTCTCTTGCCGTAACAGATTCGCCGCGGAGCC
>CAZGVZ010000676.1:0-2685 GCA_964529145.1 uncultured Fibrobacteraceae bacterium
CGCACTGGTTGGCGATGTCTCCGCTCAGGACCACAGCCTGGGGCTCCACAACGATCGGCTACTTACCGGATATGCAGGGATGTCAACCACCGGCAGCCGAAGCTGAGAAAAGTTGTCGCCGGGGATCTGTTGTTTGATGATATTGCCTCCACCCCTTAATTTATTGACATTTTATTCCCATATTACTGGATCGATACATCCTTCACTCCTCCAAAACCGGATTCCCGATGAAAAAACCATCTCGGCTTTTCGTGGGGCGTCGGCAACAAACCGTGGAATATCTATTTTTGAACCTCCGTTTGACACCGCCCCCCTTTATTGTCACGCATTACATCTCCTCCTTCACCTTCTTTATTCGTATTTATAAATCCGAACCAATCCGTCGGGGTAAATTTTAATACATTCGCATTTCTCTTTTTCGACAAGTGATGCGACTATAAGTTCGATCTTGTATTTGTGCTCGTAACCGGCATTCGGAGCAAGGTGCAATCGATCCCAATACTGCGGTGTAGACCCGCCCTTAAATAGCTCTACCCAGACAGTATCACCATCTCCCTTGTATATACCAATTCCAGTAGATCTATCTGTGTTACTACAAACATTTGGACACCCGGATGTTGGGAATGGATCTGAAAACCTATATTTTACAAACCCATCTACGTCCATACCGTATTGTACATAGTATAATCCCCCCTTCATGTTGATCACTTTTGCCATAATGAATTCAAAAAACTTGGTCCCATCAATTGGTAATTCAAAATCTCCGCCATCAAAATTTATCTTAACTGCGGGCAGATTGGGATTTTCGGTTCCGTGCTCCAATATTTCATAACTGTAGAAGGGTCTCCAATCCCCCATCTGCGGTACTTGTCCGAGGCACAGCTTCCCTGATAAAAGCAATACGGTAATCACACTCCATTTCTTTACTCGCATAAAAACACTCCTAACTATCAATTTAGGAAGAAATAGAATACACAGATTTGACGATCCTATGAGTCGAGTTGTATGCCAAAAATAAACATCCTTTAACGTATAACTTTGCCGGAAAAAAAGTCATTCCTCAACTACCGAGGTCAATTCTGCCCTATAACGGGTAAAAAAAGTGTCCTCTTGTAAATAATTACAAATGCAACCTCTCATGGCCTTTCAGGTTTTTCCAAAAAAACGTCACACAGCACACCTGCCAGTCGTCAGCCATCGGCCAAAATTACCGGGCTATTGTAGAACACGATCATACCGATTTGACGATGGCACGAAACCCTTAAACCCGCGGCAAAGAAGCATGAGAAAGCACGATTCCATCTGTACTTTCATTCTCATGAGCTGCTCCCTTTGCTTGAGCCTGCAAATTACAAACTTAAGATAATTCGGAGTAGCTTTTTTGTCAATTCTTATCAACTTCTGAACAGAAACTAATCATTCTTCTTTTCTTAATAATTCGACTATAAAACGCTTGATGAAATCGATTTTACGTATGTTGAACGGTTCACTTTGTACCGTTAATCCATTGCAGCTAATGTTAAGTACGGCATCTTCAGAAACCGGGTAATCAGGAGGGATGTGCCAAATGTAAGTTCCATTGTTCAATTCTGATCCGGTATTGATTGGAGGCCCCCCATCAATATTGATTGTAATAGGAAAAGAATCCGGTTGAGTGATAACAAACCGTATCTCTTCTGCTGTCCCCACGACGAATTTGTCTCCTTTTGCCGGGCGGATTACCTTTGCTCTCACTATCTTAAATGGACCAGCGTTATCAAAGTATTTTGGATCAGTCGCGACTATATCAATCGAATAATCATCATTCTCAGGTAAATCTTGCACCATCCAATCCAATGAATAGTCCTTTTTTCCTGCAATATATGCTATTGTCGCCAACAAGATCGGAGAGACCTGAGGTCGACTTAACAGCACCGATACATCAAGTCGGCACTCATTCTCCCATTCAATGTTCACTTTCTGTGACAATACAAAATCATCTCCATTTCTGGGATTCGAAATAATGATTCCTTCCCTTGAAAGCCGATAAGATTTTTCCTGGACCTTGATTCCGTATCCAGGTTCACCCTTACTCCTGGTTGGATCGATCCTTTGCCATAACACTGGCCGCCCTAATCCATCATAAGTCACTCTTTTTCCGGGATTGTGGTTTTCATCTACCGATAGAATGATTTTTCTAAATGTCGGATCATAATACGTTGTACTCATTTTTGAACGAATTGGAGCCATCCTGATTTCATCGATATATCCTTCGACAGTATGATCGCCCGGACTCCTTCCTACCCATGCCCTTGCATACCAGGCCCTTCCGGCAGTATCGGGCAAATTAGATGTAATGGAGTAAGGTATCGTTATTTTCAGCATCTTCCATTTCCCTCCAGATTCGATGGCGGTGATGGTGTCGATAATGGAGGGGATTGATTCATCTTTGATCAAATATTCACCAATGGAAGGCCAGTTTCTTGCGCTGTCTTTTGGGATCCATCTGAAATCAGTCGCCAAGAGCATGGCTCCATCGGTTACTTTTGTCCATGCAGTCATCTCATAGGTTTTTCCAGGGTAAATCCGGTTATTTCTTCCTGCCGCAATGTTATTCACGACATGAATTGAACTATCACCGAAATGACAATTATTTTCATTTCCGATAAGTTCCACATAAACCGGATCACCCCTTTCCCACCCATT
>CAZGVZ010000677.1:0-2685 GCA_964529145.1 uncultured Fibrobacteraceae bacterium
ATTGGAGTATATTACTCCTAATTGGAGATGGAAAATTACCTGTATCTTCGTTCTTCTTCAGATAACCTCAAAATCACACGCACTGCAGGAGGTAACGGCATGATACATTCATTCGCACTGGTTCATGATGGTGTACCTGCTCCCGGAACAATAATCGAGACACCCGCTCACGAGATTAAGTTCCGGAATCGTCCGGATCGAAAACGGTTTTGCCTCTTAATTGATAAGAGAAAAAGGCGGCCCTGAAAGCAGGCCGACGGCCCTGCCAGACAGTTCAGCCATTCGACATACCCCATCCCATCAACCGATACCGGAGGATATGTATGAAGTATTCTATTTTCCTGGTCGATGACGACGAAACGATTCTCGAATTAACAAAAACATATCTGGAAGATTTTAAGTCCTGTAAAATACACTCATTCAGAGATCCACAACAAGCGTTGTACGGAATACAGCTCTTCGGAGCTCCGGACCTCATCATAACGGATCTGAACCTCCCACGGATGAACGGGCTCAAATTCCTCACGGAGGTCGACTGGATCGCGCCTGAAACCAAGGCGATCATTTTCAGTGCCAGCAAGGAAGTGATAATCGGTCAGTCAAGATACCCGGTCATTCTCAAATCGCCGGCTTCGTATGAATGTCTGCTGAGAATGGTGAAAACATATCTTCCCAGTGTTTGTTAGGTGTGCGCGCGGCAAGAGGGAGACGAATCCTTCAAGAGAGGCCCGTGCGAAGGGAAATGTGCGGAAACCGATTCCTGCCTTGGACGGAGTTACCGCTCGAAAAAAACCGCGACCGATCGTTCGTGGAGTCCATAGTGACTCTCGATAAGCACCGGATCGGTATCGCAGTTGGCCGCGTACTCGAACCACTCGGCGGTGTCCGCGTACCGGTACCACCGCATTCCGGTCACGGAGTTAGGGAATGTAAAGTTGATAAACGCGTCGCCCCAGTTGTAGGCGATCAGGAATGAGCCGGTATCGCCGGGTTTCCGGTAGTCCTGGTTATCTATCCGCCATGCGAGAAACCGCCTGGTGTTCCAGTCGGGACCTGACATTTCCAGGCCGTCCTCCCGGTACCAGGAGATGTCCTTGATTCCTTTTCCGCTGATGTCAAGACCCGTGAAGTAGCTTTCCGGACGCAGTGAGGAGGAACGCATCCGGAACATGATCATCGCTCGCATGAACTGATGGATCAGCACAGCCTCTTCGTGCCTGCACGCCTCGATCGATTCGTACCGGCCCCCGGAAACCGCTTTCGCGTAACTATTATAGCTTTCCCAGTCGAGATGGATGGAGGGCTCGTCGAGAGCCGAGGCATTGATGCGGCCCCGCTGAGTCCTGAACAGTTCATCTCCTCCGGCGAACATCGGAACTCCTGCGGACGTCATCAGCAGAGCGATCGCGTTACGGACCGCCTTTCGCTGCCTGGCCGGGTCGCCCCCATGATCCCACGTATGGTCAAATCCAGTGTACGAGAACACGTCTCTGAGCGTATATCCATCATGGGAGGTTATATAATTTACCGAATTCCAGGGACACGGTTCTTTTCTCGTGGAGTGACGGAATATATGGTCTGAGCCAGAAAGCGCTCCGGCGAGTCTGAAAGGCGGAAGATCGGCGATCCAGAGCTTGTTTTCAAACTGCCTGACCGTTGTACGGTAAATGTCGTTCCACTCCGCCCACCCGTCGGGAAAGTTGCCGAGCTGATACGTGTTTCCGGAGCCGAGTGCCCAGGGTTCGGCGATCAGATCGATCCCTTCCGGATGCGCGGCGGAGCGGATGCCAAGTTCGGAACCGATGCGGTTCAGAAGTCCATCGCCGTTTCCGGTATAGAAATGAAAACCATCCCTGGCGAGCGTATTGCCAAGCACCGGAGCTAGGTCGAACCTGAAACCATCCACGCCCATCACCGTACTCCAATATTTAAGGGATTCCAAAATCAACGATTTCACCGCGGGTGAAGTAACGGCGAGATTTCCCCCGCATCCCGAATTGTCCTGGTAGCGCTGATTGAGCCTGCCATGGTCCGCCTTGCTGCTCCGCAGTGTGTAGTAGGTGGCGTTGTCTATGCCCCGGAATGAAAGAATGCAGGCGCGGTCCGGATATTGCCGGTAATCGTCGTTTCGCGAATCGTCGAGATCATTGACTCGCTTGAGCATGCCTTCGCCCGAATGATTGTAGACCACATCGAGAAATACCTTGATTCCCGCATCATGAAACGCACTGACCATTTCCCTGAATTCGCGCGTCGGCCCTCCCGGTTTTCTATTTGAGGAGTAGCGCCGGTTCGGCGCGAAGAAACCCAGGGTCATGTACCCCCAGTAGTTGTCGCCACGGCAGTCGCCGTCGTCATTCTGTTCGCAGGCGAAGTGATGGACAGGGAGCAGTTCGATCGCGGTCACCCCGAGCCTCCTGAGATACTCAGCCTTCATCCCGGCCCCCCTGTAGGTGCCTCGAACCTTTTCGGGAAGAGACCGTTCCCGGATGGTGAACCCGCGCACATGCACTTCGTATATGACATCGTCCCTGAGCGGACGCCGGGGCCTTTCGCCTGTTGACGTGGAAGGAAGGTCACCGAGAATGAGCACTCCTTTCGGAGCCGTCTTGCCCGTGTCGATATGGCGGAAATCCTCCCCGCTGTAGTAGATGTCGTCATATTCGTTGGGATCGATGGATGAGA
>CAZGVZ010000678.1:0-2684 GCA_964529145.1 uncultured Fibrobacteraceae bacterium
TCCGAAAGGTGTATGGCGCGTTTCCCGGTTCGGTTGAATTTGTAATTCAGTCTGCTCCAGTCCATTCCGTCCTCGACGATGCCCTTCTTTCTGGCATATTCCCAGACAGGAGTTCCCGGAAGGGGAGAAAAAATATCTATATCGAACATGTCTATCCTCGATTTCCTGATGAACCGGTAAGTCTGTTCCATCTCTTCCTCGGTTTCATCCGGAGCGCCGAAAAGAAAATCAGCGTTGGTCTGGATCTTCGCATCCTTGAGCAGCTCGACCGCGCGACGGTTCTGCGCCACGGTCACTCCGCCCTTGAGATACCCGAGCACCCGGTCGCTTCCGCTCTCGAGTCCCATCTTTACGGAAACGACATTCATCGACTTGAGCGTCGCGACGGTTTCCGGCGTCACGTCATTCGCCCTGCACCAGCAGGAAAACCTGATCTTTTCATGCAATTTCCCGTCGCGGATGAGTTCCGCGATCCTCAGCAGCCTTCCGGTGTTGGCGACGAAATTTTCATCCGAGAACCTGACGATCCGCGCCCCATGGTCGACGAGTTCCGTGATTTCCTCGAGAATGTATTCCGGAGAAGCGTAGCGGACTTTACCCCAGAAACGGGTGCAGCTGCAGAAAACGCATGAATAAGGACAACCCCGGGCGGTGTAGAGGTGTCCGCGGCGGCGATATCCGATCAGCGACCGGGCGGGATGCGGAAACCGGTCGAGAGGTAGCCGGCTCTCCCGCACGGGGGTTTCGACGACGCGGCCCCCGTAATGAAAGGCGATCCCCCTGATATTGTTGAGATCCCGGACATGAAACACCCTCTTCTCGAAAAAGAGCGAAAGCAGTTCGCTGAAACTCTGCTCTCCTTCACCGATACAGCCGACCGTCATCGGCATTGTGAGCGCCGAAGGCATCAGTGAAATGTGCATTCCCCCCACGATCACGGGAATTCCCCGTTTTGCAGCCGCTTCCGCGTACTTCTCGGCGAATCCGAAGTTCTGCGTCACCGAACTCACGGCAAGAATATCCGGCCGGTGCTCGTCCAGCAGACGCTCGACAGGACCGGTAGCATAGATGAAGTCGCAATGACCGGTTCCGTGCGTTTTCTCGGCGAACGCCGTCAGGTATGCCGGCCAGAGGGGAGGGTAGATGTTTTCCGCAAGCGCCCCGGGATTGACCGCGCTCGTATAGAGGACCTTCACTGCGCCACCTCTTCCGGGATTCCTCCTCCGGACCGCCGCGCCTCGAAAAGGACGAAAGATATGGAGTCGCCGAGAAAGTCGGTAGTGGTACCAGCGCTCTCCTCGATCGAAAAACCTTCATGGGAGAACATGGATGAAATCAGATCAAGGTCCGAAAGTTCCGGAGAGCAGCCGAAAAAAACTCTTCCTCCAGCCGTAAGGTGAAAGCGGGCGCCGCGTGTGAACCTGCCCAGCGCCGCGTATTCCGGATCGTACACCGAAAGCTGCTCGGGCGAAAGGTCGCTTTTTTCACGATATCCGAACGGTAAATTCCAGAACACTGTGTCGAATTTTTCGGTTTCCGCGACCGCCTCGAACACATCGCCCTTCCGCACGCTCATCCTGCGTTCGACCCCGTGCAGCCTGGCATTTTCCAGAGTATTGACTACCGCGACGGGATTTATATCGACCGCCACCGCTCTTCGAGCTCCCCTCCGAAGTACCAGAACCGATATGACGCCGGTTCCGCACCCTATCTCGAGCAGCGAATCTCCCGGCTTGACGGGCAAACGCTCCGCATAGAATGCCGTATCCCTGCAATATTTCGGCGAAAAAACTCCCGGATATACGGTAAAACGCTCACCGGAAACAGTACATTCGTACTTTTCCCTTTCGCGCCGGTTCGCGAAAAGAACGCTCGCGATCATGAGCGAAACTTTCCTGCTCCGGGCATTTGAAGCGCGCCTGGGGACGGGCGCTGGAATCTTCGGGGCGAAAGTCATGACAGCCTCCTCGAACTCCTCCTGAGAAAAAGACGCGACATCGACACACGGCCGAGTTCGGTGAATTTGAGCTGACGATGCACCCAGAGCGCCGGAATGTTATGGAGATCGAAATAGCCGTAAGCATTCCTGAAACCGGTTTCGCGGAAACGGTACAACGCCGCGGACATCAGGAGGCAGGCGACGTTTCCGCCCCGCTGTTGCGGATCCACCGACATATCGAACATATATACGTCTCCCGGGCCCGGATGCAGGAAAAGAAGATCGATATCCTCGTGCTCCGGAGGATTGCGAGGATCGGACAGTGTGAAGAAAAGCTCGCCCGCGATCACGGAACCTGCGGCTACGGCAAACGCCCCATATCCCGCCCCGATGTTTCTCGTTATTTTCATCTGTCTGTTCATGAGCCTGCATTTCAGGTCCGGCCGGCCGACGTTTCCCCGGTTCAATTCCAGGAACCGCATTCCGTTCGATACCAGCTGCTCCGATACGTCCTCCGCGGTTTCGAGCGACTTGACTACCGGAACCGCAGTCCTGTTCACGAAAAAGGCCCTGCCGAACGTTTTCGCGAAACCGTCGTACCTGACATGCTCCGCGAACTGCAGCGCCCGGATCACTCCGGATTGCACTCTTTCAAACCGCGACATTTCCACCGGCCTCCTTTGCAAGAGCTACACGGTCGATTTTAAACGTCGACGTACGCGGAATATGATCGCTGAGTATGAAT
>CAZGVZ010000679.1:0-2677 GCA_964529145.1 uncultured Fibrobacteraceae bacterium
ATGAGAATCGATTTACCCGCTCCGGTTTCACCGGTGAACACGGTAAAACCCCGGTCGAATTCGAGGTGCATTTCCTCGATCAGGGCGAGATTCCTTATACGGAGTTCGCGAATCATGATCCGGCGCTGCGCTGCTTATACCCGCGCCCCCAGCCGAGCTTGCGGCGCAGGAGTGAAAAGTAGGAGTGCTCGGCCAGCTGCACCAGGTTACCCGCCACGCCGCCGTATGAGACTGTGATCAGGTCCCCGTTCTGCAGCCGTACCGACGATATGCCGTCGGCGCTGAGGAGAAGATCCGGGTTCTTCTCATTGACCTCCAGCCGGATTTCACGATCCGACGGGAGAATGACCGGGCGTTCGGTGAGGGAGTGGGGGCATATGGGAGTGAGCAGAAACGCCTGCACGGTCGGTTCCACGATAGGTCCGCCTGCCGAGAGAGAATAGGCCGTGGAGCCGTTCGGGGTGGCGACGATGATGCCATCGGCGAAAAATTCTGTGATGAAATCGGATCCGTACCAGGCGGAGATGGAGGTGAGTTTCGGCGTATTGACGCGATTGACATAGATATCGTTGAGCGCGCGGAACGAATGGATGACCCGGTTTTCCCGGGTCAATTTGGCGTCGAGCACCATGCGGCTGATGGTGGTGTAGTCACCATTCATTATCTTGAGGAGGTTTTCCTCGAGAGCATCGGTTCCGATATCGGTGAGAAAACCGAGCCCGCCGAGGTTGACACCGATGATAGGCTTGTCGGCACCGCGGCACATCTGCGCCACGGAGAGGAAAGTGCCGTCGCCGCCGAGCGAGACGATGGCGTCAGAAGCTTCCAGAAAGGAATCCTCGTCGGAAGAGGCATCGCCGGTAATTTGATTGTTGAGAAACGGATGGAAATGGAGAGGAATGGAGTGAAGCTGCGCCCATGACGCGATCCGCCGAACGGCATCGCGGACCTGCGCCGAATCCTTGAAGGCTACGACTCCGAAAGAGCTGATCTTTTCCATATCATACTCTGTATTCGCAGACCTGCTGCAACAGCTTGTCGAAATGAGGCAGACGCTCCGCGAGCAGCTCGTCGTTGATTTTCGTCGCTCCGATGCACCGCAGCGCAGCCATGCCGAACGCCGCGGCGCAGGCCGCTGGCACCGGTGCGGAAAGATCGAACCCGTCGAAATCACGTCCGCCTTTGAGTACGATTCCGTCGGGCATGGATCCGTGTCGCGCCCCTAGAATCCTGATGCAGGACTCGATGAGCGCGATCCCGTCGGGATCTTCGTCGCGAAGATCCGCAAGATCGCGGAATACCGATTCTCCTTCCGCAAAGGCCGCGATCACGACCATCGCGGGCAGAACGGGAATATACTGTAACGCGGGGACACATTCCATTTTTTTACCCGAAAGTGCCGTGACCTGAATATGAAGTATTCCAACAGAGCCGAAAGATGTGCGGCCGGTCTCCTGTACCGATACTTTGCCCCCCATTTTCCGGACGAGTGCGAGCAGGGGAGTCGCCCAGGTTTCCAGGCAGTAATTGCCGATCACCAGGGAGCTTTTGGGAAAAAGGCATCTGGCCGCGGTGAAGGCCGCTCCGGCCGTTCCGTCACCCGGAAGCGTGATCGCCAGGGGGGCTTCGGCAGAATGACTGTCCGAGGGCGAGAAGTCCGCTATGACCGAAAACAACTGGCCCTGTCCGGAGTGCTGATTCTTATGGCGCAACAGTTGCAGCCGCCGGACAAGCGGGTCGCGTTCCCTCGGCACCATACTCTTGACTTCGATTGAAAAACCGAATGCCGCGGCCAGGGACCTGAGCGGCGAGACAGGAGGTGACGCGAAGGTGAAAGTCCGGCGACCGCAGGATCCGAGCAGCAAACCGAGCAACGGATGCAGATCGTTTTCACTGAGCGGTTCGGGGGCTGTTTCGAGCCGATTCGTCTCTTCCTTGACGATGCTCAGGCAGGTGGAGGAGTCGAACCGCTCGACCTGAATCCGGAAGCCGAGGCGCTGTGCCTGCCGCTGCAAGGCATCGATCCTCCGATCGGTGACCGAGGAGAACACCACCGTTTTTCCCATGCCCAGAAACGAGAAGACGACGAGTTCCCTCCAGGGCGTATCGAACGAACCGAGCCCCACTCTGAGCGCGGGATCTTCTCCGGCGATCGGGGTGACGAGACAGCCCTCGCCGGACCACTCGAATCTGGCATGGCGTTCGAGAATACCGGCCCATTTCCTGAGAAAAGGTGTGTCGATGGGCGGTGAAACGAGGATCGGTCGCCTTCGCGCGAGGGATACGACCGAAGCAAGGACGAAAAGATCCGAACTGGGCGGAAGATCGAGCCTGCCGTGAAGGTTTTTTGCCGGCTGTACGGTCAGCATCACTGGCCTCTTTTCATTCGTTCATCCACCGGAGGATCACCAGTTGAAATCGTACTTTATGCGTGTGAGGCTGCCTGAAGAGCGTCCGTCGTTCTGTTTGCGATGCAGCAGGTATACGATTTCACCCTGTTTGGTGAGAGGGATCACGGTATTCCGGTAAAACTTTTCTATGTCCGCGGCCTCGACGATGTTGTCGAACAGGCCGCCCGCGCAGCCCGCGATGATGCCCTGATCGGCCCACACGCCGCCGTCATGCACCTTGGCGCACAGATTGAGCTTTGCCTTGGGGAACTGCCGCGCGGCGTCCG
>CAZGVZ010000680.1:0-2675 GCA_964529145.1 uncultured Fibrobacteraceae bacterium
CACGAGCGCCGCCCTCGCCACTATGGAATGACCGATGTTGAGTTCCTGCATTCCCTCGATGCGCGCCACAGGTGTAACGTTGAGATAATCGAGCCCGTGGCCGGCGTTGAGATTGAGACCAAGGCGAAGCGCGACAAGTGCCGCATCCCCGAGTTTTCCGAGCTCCTCGGCGGTCGAGACCGGGCCGCTCGCATTGGCATAATAACCAGTGTGGAGCTCGACATGGGTCGCGCCGATTCTTTTCGCGGCTTTGATGTCGTTTATGTCGGGATTGATGAAAAGGCTCACGAGAATGTTGTGTCCGCGGAAAGCCGCGGCTATTTTCGCGAGATCCCGCTCCTTTTCGCGTACCTGAAGCCCGCCTTCCGTAGTGAGTTCCTGGCGTTGCTCGGGTACCAGAGTCACCATGTAGGGAACCACCTCTATCGCAATGTTGACGATCTCGGGGGTGGGTGCCATTTCCAAGTTGAAATGAGAGGTGACTACCTGTTTGAGAAGGTAGATGTCTCGGTCCTGTATGTGCCGGCGGTCTTCACGCAGATGCGCGGTGATCCCGTGCGCCCCGGCGAGTTCCGCAAGGACCGCGGCTTGCACCGGGTCGGGGGAGTGCCCTCCACGAGCTTGACGTATGGTGGCTATGTGGTCGATGTTGACGCCTAGTGTGGTCATTTCCATTCTCCTTCGAAGCAAAGGTGGTCCGATCGGGCCGGTCGCGAAAAAAGGCCGCATCGCGTTTCCAATTTACAACCTGCTTGCATTGCCGTGCAATGTAAGGATAGAGGTAGTTTCAAAATTTCATTACTGCTGCGTGATAAAACATCCATAAACCTTCCGGGAGTTCAACATGAGGAAAGCGGTATGATACGCCGGTGCTGAAGCACCGTTTCTTTTTACCGCATCGTCGAGCTGCATCACCATATGATGTAATATGGCGGTTTACCCGACGGCGCTCTCCCCGGGCTGAAATGCAGTCATGGGGTCGAGTCGCTCTTCCAGGCAACGGCCTTTTCGCTCGTGCACCGGCCGGCGCCTGAGGTTTTGAAACCGTCTCTACTCTCCGGGGTGACGCACTACCTCGGAAAGATATACCAGACGTATGCCGTTCTGCTGCAGAAAGGGAAGTTGCGCCCTGAGAGTCCCGATCAGCTGGGGGGTTGCCCTTCCCTGCACTACGACCGAACCGGTTTTATGGGCTATCATGGCCGCGTGCCGAAGCGTGTCTCCGAGCGCTCCACCGGTCGAGGCGGCGCTGTCGAGAGAGATCTCGACGGAACGATAGGGAACCTCGAGGGAACGCGCCACGGATGCCGCGACCGATTTCCGCGATGATTGATTTATAAGGAAATATCCATGTCCCTTTTTCAGTTCACCGAGAATGGTTCTCATGACCGGAGTGTCCTCGATGACCCTGGATCCGCAAAGGTTGGAGAAACCGGCGTAATAGGGGATAGATTCGGTAGCGCCCCGGACGATGGATCGTATCTTTTCGGAAGGATAGTGGACGAAAACCGCTTCGGATGCATAATGCCGGTAAGAAGGGAAGAGCGGTTCCATGGGAATGAGAAGGATGATTTCCTTCCGGTATTCATTGGCGATCTGCGCCGTCCAGGACGACATCTTTTTCGTCGCGACGATCGATAGGGTGAGCGGCTCGGGAAAAGAGAGAAAATCGACTGAGGTCGCATCCGCCTTGAAGCCGAAATCCATTATGACGACAGCCATTTTCGCGGATGTCGAAAAGAACCTCCTGGAACGGGTGAGAGTGAGTCTTACCGCAGGACGGCCCTTCCTCGCGCTCTGTAGTTCGATCACGCATTTCGAGGCATCCGCGCAACTGCAGTCCGAGATCCTGTATCCCTCGTCGCCTATCCGCGAACAGAGCGAAAGAATGATCCACTCCATCGGTTTTCCGCGGGGCACCGCCGCGTTTATCTCCAGAGCGGATTTTTCCAGATCGTGATGAACGGTGACCTGGGCGCGCGGAGTCTCGAGTTTATCGAGCCGTTCCAGGAGCACGGTTTCGATGGGGAGCTCTCTGGCGGAGGCTGCGACCGGGAGTGTGTCCTTTTCCCCGGGTCTGAGATCATGTATCTTTTTGATCTCACGCAGGGCTTTTTCCGGTAAGTCGGCCCGAATCGCGAGCAGTACGATGAGAAGAGTCAGCGTTGCCGAAAAAAAGATGCCGATCTGTTTGAGGCGCATCACCTGTTCCGCGTTTAGAGAAAATACCCTGAACTCATCGACGTAGTATGGAGGTTATGGACCGGGTTGTCTTTGTAAAAAAGAAGTATCGCCGAAAAGCGCACCGATCATTCAACCTGATTTAAACAGTCGCGACAGTTGCTATGGCCATCAAAAATACCCCTTGCAGACCGAGCGCTGCAAGCCTGCCGAGAAAGCGGATTCCACGGATCGCCGTCCCGGTGCTTCTGGGGCCAACAGCAGTCGGAAAAAGCGCTTTGGCTCTCAGGCTCGCGCAGGAGATGAACTGGGATATTCTCTCCTGCGATTCCCGGCAGATATACCGGGGGATGGACGTGGGCACCGCGAAACCCACTCCTCACGAACAGAAACTCGTCCGGCACTGGATCATCGACATACTCGATCCTTCGGAGGAATACTCCGCCGGAAAATTCGCTCTCGATGCCGCGGAACGGATACGGTTGCAGAGTAAC
>CAZGVZ010000681.1:0-2674 GCA_964529145.1 uncultured Fibrobacteraceae bacterium
CAAAATGGCTTCAACCCTCTGTTCGACCGGAACACCCGCCTCGTTTCTACATCCCGGCGAAGCCGCTCACGGCGATCTGGGCCTTCTGGCCCCTGGAGACGTGATCATCGCCTATTCGACCAGCGGAAAAACCCGCGAGATCATCGAAATGCTCGAACTTGCCCATCATTTCGGCATCGAGGACATCATTGGGATAACCTCCCATCCCGATTCCGCTCTCAGACCCCTTAGCACGGTGGTGATCAACATGGGAGTGATGACCGAACCGTGCATTCTCGGACTTACCCCTACGGCGAGCACCGCGGCGATGCTCGCGCTCAGTGACGCTCTCGCTCTGGTGCTGATGGAGAAAAAACAGTTTACCCGCAAGGATTACGGATTACGCCATCACGGGGGGTACCTCGGGCAGAAAGCCAAAGAAACGGATGCCCGGACATGAAGCCCTTCCACAAACGTACAGATTCATAGCGGGCCACGGAAAGAAAACGATGACTAATGCACAATGCGATTTTCTTGTGATCGGAAGCGGCATCGCCGGCCTCTGCTATGCGATCGCCGCCTCGCGATACGGATCGGTCCTGATGATCACCAAGAAACAGGATTGCGAATCGAATACAAACTATGCGCAGGGCGGCATCGCCTGCGTAATCGACCCGGCGGATTCTTTCGAAAGCCATATCCATGATACGCTTGTGGCAGGTAACGGTCTTTGCCGGGAGGATGCCGTTCGGATTCTCGTGGAGGAAGGTCCGGAACGAATCGGCGATCTCCTGGAATGGGGTGTCCATTTTTCAACGGAATCCGCGAAAAAAAACGCTCGATGTCTTCATCTCGGTAAGGAGGGCGGTCACTCAACCAACAGGATCGTGCATGCCCGGGACCTGACCGGAAGGGAAGTCGAGGAAACGCTGCTCAGAAAAGTGAAATCCCTGTCGGGAGTCACCCTTCTCGAACACCACTGCGCGATTGACCTGATCACCGAACATCACCTCGGTCGCCGCAACTCCGGCGGGCTCACCTGTTTCGGCGCCTATGCGCTCGATACACTGACGAATTCAATATTTCCGATCACCGCAGGAATCACCTGCCTGGCAACGGGCGGATGCGGCAAGGTGTATCTCAACACCACCAATCCCGATATCGCTACCGGGGACGGCGTCGCGATGGCCTACCGTGCGGGGGCGATGGTCGCGAACATGGAATTCATGCAGTTCCATCCCACGACACTTTTTCACGATCAGGCTCGCTCGTTTCTCATTTCGGAAGCGCTCAGGGGGCACGGCGCGATACTGTGCCGGTCCGACGGAACGCCGTTTATGGATCCCTACCACCCTCTTAAATCCCTCGCCCCCAGGGATATCGTGGCGCGTGCGATCGACAGGGAGATGAAGAGGACGGGGGACCCATGCGTATTTCTTGATATTCGCCACATTTCCGCGACCGAAACGAAACGCCATTTCCCCCATATTTACAATAAATGCAAGTCGCTGGGAATCGATATCACCCGTGATCTGATTCCGGTGGTACCCGCGGCACACTACATGTGCGGCGGCATCCTTGTGGATACGAGGGGAGCTTCGAGCATTCGCAACCTGTACGCCTGCGGCGAAGTGTCATGCACGGGCATACACGGGGCTAACCGCCTGGCCTCCAATTCCCTTCTCGAAGCGCTCGTGTTCTCCCGCCGCGCGGCGGACGAGGCCGGACGCAGGCATCGATCAATCACTCCCACCTGTGCGGAGACCGTCCCCCTATGGGACGACAAAGGGACACAGGACACCGAGGAGTGGATCCTGCTCTCTCATGATTTCAAGGAGATCCAGGAGGTCATGTGGGATTATGTGGGTATCGTCCGCTCGACGCTCAGACTCAGCAGGGCTCTGCGCAGAATCAACCTGCTCGAACGCGAAATCGACCATTTTTACCGCAGGACCCGTGTGACCGCGCGCCTCCTCGATCTCCGCAACACCGTTGCGGTCGCTAAACTGATCATCACCTGCGCGCTCAAACGGAAAGAGAGCCGCGGGCTTCATTACACCACCGATTTCCCCGAACGCGACGATCGCTACTGGAAACGCGATACGGTGATCGTACGAACACAACCGCGATGACCGCTCCGCAGGCTCTCATCACCGCGCTCCTGGCGGGCCTCACGCTTGCGGCGGTTCTCTCCACTCTTCGCTCGTCCATTTCTCCGTGGCGGAAACGGGTTTTGATCGCCGTCCGCGCTTTGTCTGGGCTTCTGCTGATTCTCGCCTTCCTGGAACCTGTCTTCACGATCCACGGCCTGCCGGAAAGGGGTATTCCGGTTCCCGTGCTGCTCGATGTCTCGCGAAGCATGTCGCTTTTTTCAGCCGATTCAGCGGTGCGCACCTTCAGGGAGAAAGTAGTCAGCCGGCGCGGGGCCGGCGATTTCAGCGGCCCGCCGTTTTGCTGGTTTTCTTTCGGCGATTCCCTTCGCGAGGCATCCGATACGGCTTTGCCCGCGTTCGACGACCGAACGACCGTATTCCCCCAGGTATCGGGCCACCCCGGCTTCCCGGAATCGACACCCCTGATCGTGATTTCCGACGGCAACTGGTCCAACCCTTCCCGTGCGATCTCCGCCTGTGCGCCAAGAGTGGTGTGGTACCTTCCCCTGCGGAAGGCACGCGACATTCCCCGTATACACCTC
>CAZGVZ010000682.1:0-2674 GCA_964529145.1 uncultured Fibrobacteraceae bacterium
CCCCACCATGATGACGTCGGGGTCCTGGCGCAGCAGCGTCCGCAGGGAGGCCGCGAACGTCATGCCGGTCGCGGCGTTGACCTGCGTCTGATTGACTCCCGTGATGTTGTACTCGATCGGATCCTCGACCGTGGAAATGTTGATTCCCGGTTTCTTGATGAAGTTGATCACCGCGTAGAGCGTCGTGGTTTTCCCGGATCCGGTCGGTCCGGTCAGGATGACGATTCCGTTGGGCTGCTGGATCGCCCGCTTGAAGAGCGAAAGCCGCGCTGGGTCCATGCCGATAGATTCGAGATTGTAATCGTAGCTGCTCTTGTCGAGCAGGCGCATGACCGTCTTTTCGCCGAAATCGGTGGGAAGCGTGCTCACCCGCAGGTCTACGTCGCGCCCCTGACCGGTGATACGGATGCGCCCGTCCTGGGAGCGCCGCTTCTCGGCGATATCCATGCGGGACATGATCTTGATGCGCGAGATCACCTCCGCGGTGCGCAGGTTCGGTATGGCGGTGATCTCCTGCAGCACGCCGTCGATCCTGAACCGGATCGCCATCTCACGTTCGAACGGTTCGAAATGAATGTCGCTCGCACGCAGCCTGATCGCCTCATGGATGATATCGTCGACAAGGGTGATCGTCGGTCCGTTCGTATCGATCGACAATACGCGCCCTGCAGGCTCCCGACGCGCCGCAGCGGGTTTTTCGGAGCGGTGGCCGTAATTTGCGGCGATCAGCTTCAGCACAGTTTCCCGCCCGCAGCGGACCGGACGCACCGGACGGCCGGCATGCATCTGCAACAGCTGCAGCGCCGTGTGGTCCCCCGGCTCGGCCATCGCCACCTCGAGAACGCCGTCCCCGCTAATGGCCCGAGGCACCGCGACGAACTCTATCGCGACCTCGTACGGCACCGCAGCAAGGAGGGAATGCGCGATCGTGCGCAGTTCCTCAGGAACCGGTCCGCCCGAAACGGCAGGGGTTTCGATGGTGGAAAGGTGTGTGGCATCCATTGATCGGTAATATAGTACATTTCACAGAAAAGAGTGCAACCGGAGAAAAACATCAAAAATATTTGACCCGGTCGTCAAAGGGTCCGGAGGTAAGATTCCAGTCCGGGGCGATACGACGGCATTCACCGCCACGATCCTGAGTCGCGAAGCGGACCCGCATGACCCGCACCCATCACCAGTCAGGTTGATCCCACTTGAACTCGAATCCCCTGAGTCCGGCCTGGCTGGATACAGGAACAGGCCATACCCTGATTTCCGATATTGACAGGTTGTCCCTCAAACGTATCAACATGAACTGGCCGATCATATAATCCAGTTCTACGCTCTGATTGATGGCGAACGAATAGGTTTCCAGCGACGCGAGCTTGTAAGCGTTGCCGACACCAAGTGGATTCAGCAGCCACATCCCCAGATTGAACACCGGAGACCCTGATGCATTTATAAAAAAAGCGTAGCTCACGATGTTATGCTGTTCGCTGGGCAAAACGTAATCCACGGCGAATGACGGATCGATCTGTTCGAATTTGATTCCTTTCATTTGGCAATCCGCGATTCTCACCGTACGTCCGCGGATATTATTGTTAGTAAATGTACACGGATTCGTTTCCGGATAAAGCGTCACATACTCGCCATAAGGTGAAATGGGACGGTAGCGCGTAAATTTCGCCATGACGTATTCTGACATTTTGGTCCCGATAGGTATCCTTCCGGCATACCCGCCATCCGTTTCGAGTCGCACCAGTATGGCGCCGTCCTGGATCGCATAATCGTATATCACCTTCCTGGTCAACTCAGGCACGGTTGCCGGTTCCGTTTGTGCGGGTATCGTCGATATGGAATGGACCTCTGGAACAAGTGACATGACCGTAATCGCCAGCAGGATAGTTTTTTTCATACGCAGCCTCTCATCTTTTTGAATTGTGTATAGTATACCTTGTTATTGCCTATCGAACAGTTTCTTTTCGCGATCCGCTTTGAGAAACTCGATATGGAGGGCTTGCAGCCGTTCGGGCGTATACCGGATTGGATGCTTCCTTTACATCTTCAATCCGTTTTCGCTCAATACCGCTGTGCACCTCATCGATTATACATCGTCCAAATTTGGTAGTTGTGACCGGTTCACCAATTGAATAAATTATAAAATATCTTCCTGATGAAATTGGAGTCTCTCCCGACGATATCGAAAGGTTCGCTTACCGCGGTCTCGCCCCCCGCTTCCACCCGGATGACCGCGCAATAATAGATCGCCGCATCCGGTGGAATGTGATATACATGCATTCCATCGTTTTCCGTATCGGTCACGATCGTCCCCCAGGTGTATCCGCAATCGAACGAAATGTCGATCGACACCGGCTCATCCTTGCATGCGGAAACCCATTTTATCTCGATTGCGGTACCGTTATTGAAAACTTCACCGCCTTGCGGGGTCAGCAGCAAGACACATTGCGGCTGAGTCATACCATAATCCGCGCTTTTCACCATTTCTCCGGCGTCGTTGTAGATGGCTTTGAGTCTGCCGTTACCGTCGTACTCGAATCTTTTTGCTCTCCCGTTTTGATCCACCAGCGTTATGGGCACCGCCAGGTTCTGATCGTAGTAAAAAGTCGAGACGAGAGCGGTCGAAGGCGCGAACCGGATATCGTCGACATAAGCTTCTACGCCGCCGGGGTTC
>CAZGVZ010000683.1:0-2673 GCA_964529145.1 uncultured Fibrobacteraceae bacterium
CTGCGCAGGTCGAATCCGGTTTCGATGAAGTTTCCCCTGCCGCCTCGGCCTGCAGCCCCGGAGACCACTTCCGGAGAGCCCTGTGCATCTCCGGATTGGGAGGATCCCTCATGAACCGGAAGAGCGCGACCGCGTATGTCTGCACGGAATGTGGACAGGATTATTCCAAATGGCGTGGAAAATGTGAAAATTGCGGTCTCTGGGATACGGTTCATGAGATCCGGATCCCTGCAGGCGAGTCTAAGCGTTCTGCAAAGGCCGGCACCATGATCGCGGCATCACGGCAGGAGCCACGGAAGATCTCCGAATGCGGCGGAACTGCCGGGGCCCGCATTTCGAGCGGCATCGGCGAAATAGATCGGGTGCTGGGGGGCGGGCTGGTACGGGGGGCCTGCATCCTCATCGGGGGAGATCCCGGGATAGGAAAATCGACCCTGCTGCTGCAGCTGGCAGCCCGTGTCGGGAGCGGCGGACACGGGGTTCTTTACATAAGCGGTGAGGAATCCGCCGAACAGGTTGCGATGCGGGCGCGCAGGCTCCAGGTCGAACAGGGAGAACTGGAGCTTTTGACCGAGACCTCGGTGGAATCGATCGTTCAGACTCTGGGTGAACGGAAACCTGATCTCGTCATCGTCGACTCGATTCAGACCACGTACTCCGAGGAGCTTCAGAGCGCGCCCGGCTCGGTCGCCCAGATCAGGGAGAGCGCCGCGCACCTGGTCCGATGCGCCAAGGAGAACGGACCGGTCGTGTTTTTCATCGGCCACGTCACGAAGGAAGGTGCGATCGCAGGGCCACGCGTGCTCGAGCATATGGTGGACACGGTCCTCTATTTCGAGGGTGACGCGAGTTACCAGTACCGTGTGGTGCGCGCCGTGAAAAACCGGTTCGGACCGTCGGGCGAACTCGCTCTTTTTTCCATGTCGGACAGCGGACTGCGTGAAGTCGCAAACGCATCGGAATTTTTCCTGTTGAACCGTCACGCGCCCCAGATCGGCACGGCGGTCGTGCCCATTCTCGAGGGCAGCCGCATCATGATCGTGGAACTCCAGGCACTTGTCAATAGATCGCATTTCGGGATGCCGCAACGTGTCGCATCCGGCATACAGCAGCGCAAACTGGCGCTGCTGCTTGCGGTGCTCGAACGGCACGGAGGGATCGTGCTGGGGGATCACGACGTTTTTTTCAACATAGCCGGAGGCCTCACTGTCCAGGAACCGGCGATCGAGTGCGGAATCGCCGCCGCGCTGCTCTCCTCATTTAGAAACCTGCCGCTGCGCAGCAACCTGGCACACATCGGCGAGATCGGACTCGCGGGAGAGATCCGCCCGGTCAACGCGATGGAGGCGCGTCTCAGGGAACTGGCCGGAATGGGTTTCGCCGAATGCATCGTCCCGGCGCCGCCGAAAAACGCGGGCTGGTTCTCTGAAGGGTACGGTATGAGGCTGGTACCGTGCGCGAGAGTAGGGGATCTTCCGGAGGCGCTTTTCTGAGGGGTTGGAGATCGTGCATGTGCGGCAGGGTGAAAATGATCTGTTGAAAAACAGCCTGATTGTTTCTTCATTAAATCCATCTGTAATGGAGAAACCGGCAGGGAAAGTATACACCTACCTTCGGGTTTCCGCCCGAGGAGGTTTTCATAAGGATCCGAGAATACAGGGAAGGTCCATAAGAAAGGTGAATTGTGCATGCGGCTGGATCTGTGATTTCTGCGATCCAGGCACAGCTATGGCAAGGACATCCTTTTCTCGGCAAAATTCCATCCACTCCATCCACCCCGTGAATCGTTTCCAATAGGCATCCCGGGGAAAGAGGCTTTCCGGACAAATCCCTCCCGCCGAAATCGCTCCAATGATATATTATCATTGAAAAGAACGCTTCAGAGGGCCTCATGAGTGTGGTAACTTATCGGATAATCACCATCGCCGCTTCGATGCTCCTTGCCACCTCGTGCGATCGGCCGTACACGGGTGATCCGGCGGAAACGCGGCATGTATGCGCCTGGAACGGGACCGACGAACTGATCTGGCTCGATTCGATCGCCTGTCCGGAAGAGTTCGAGGCGCTTGCCGGTCCTCCTCTCATGCAGACGTTCAGTAACGTACGTTCCGTGAAGACTGTCCACGAGATCGCGACCGGCCGGACCTATTTCGTTTCCCGGGCTTACGAGCTGCATTATGATTTTTGCAAGGCTCACCTCGGATACCCCTGGGATCACGCGCGCTTCAACGACGAACAGTACGGAACCGGCTCCGGCCGGCTCTATTATCTTGCGTCAATAAATCTCTACAAGGAATCCGGCATTTTCGCCCTGCAGTTTTTCAGCGACGACCGGATCGACGCGGAGGGAATCGCGACCGCTTACCGGACAGTGAAGGATTTTTGCTATTTCGGTGAATCGCTCAGGTTCCTGGTGAACTCCACGACCTTGGGATCGCAGGCGAAGCTCGTACCAGGGCTGCCGCTGATCTCGGAGGACGAATTGTACGCGGAACAGGAGTTCCAGGCGCTCAACTGCGCGGAGGCGTACGGTTTCCTGCGGAAGGTTGACCTCAGAGAGATAGAAAGGACTTATCTGGGCCGTCACGATGTGGTGGTGGTGAACGGACTGCCCCTCGATATCCCGGTGATCGCCGGGATCGTCACCACCGTGTTCCAGACGCCGCTCAGCCA
>CAZGVZ010000684.1:0-2672 GCA_964529145.1 uncultured Fibrobacteraceae bacterium
CCTTCGGTGCGTACACGGTAGAGATCGGTTACCGTGTCTCCGCAGGGCGCGGCGGAGTAATAGAGCCATTTCCCGTCGGGAGTGAACTGTGCCCCGGCCACCTGCAGACTGTCGGCCACATACCTTTTTCCGCTCCCGTCGATGCGCATGGTCAAAAGCCTGCGGCATGTACCGGCAGCGGCTCTGCAGGCGATCATTCCCGCCTGGGGCGACATAACCGGCGCATCACATGTGTCAACGATCGAAGCGGTGAGTGGAAACTCCGCCATCTGCCGGATCACCTTCAGAAACACCCCGTTTTTCCCATCGCGATCCGAGGTGAACACAAAGGCTCCTTCGGCCGGCTGCCGCACTCCGGCTGAGTGCTCCTCCTGAGCGGCGGAAGCGGTGAAGAGATCTATCCTGCGAGCTACCGCGCTGTCCGGGACGATCCGGGAATCGAGCGCGACCAGACGGTTCTCCATTCCCCGCAGCTTCCTTTTCTCGTCGAAACGGAGTGTTAGTACGCCGACATATCCGCCCCCGCCTCCAGCCGACAGGATTGTGGCGGAGCCCGCTTTCATGGGTGAGGCGAAACGGTGATCGAGGCTTCCGCAGATGATCAGGTCGAATCCGGCCAGTTCGGATGCGCGCTCCCGTATGTTTTCCCAGGAGTCGTGGGCGATGAGGATGCGCAGGTCGCAGTTATCGCACCGTTCAGCCGCTTCCGCGGCATCGAACGGGATCAGCCGGTTTCGCAGAGTCTCGGGTACGATCCGCGGATCGATATAGGAGGAGACCAGGAACCGGTAACCTTCCCGTTCGATAATCTTGTGTCGTGCGATACCGCCGGAGGTCGAAAGAGCGTTGAAGCAGAGGATCTCCGGCTCTCCGGGAACGGTCTCGATAAGCTTGGGTACGCCGAACTGCAGTTCCGAAGGTCCGCATCCGATCGCGTCATAAGCGATATGATCGAGATAGAACCCGGCGAACGAGCTTCGCGTCGGCTGTAAATCCGGTGTCACGAGGTTGCCGGCCTCGATGGCGACCGCACAGGGATAGGTCTCGCGCAGCGCCCCGATGACCGCAGCCTGCCGGGCGAAACCGCCGGGTTCTCCGGTCTCCGCTGGAACCGCGAAGCAGCCGCGGGCATTGCCCGTGTAAATGATCGCGATCTCGAGGCGTCTGCCGCGCATCAGATCCGACCGTACCCGCTGAACGAGGGCGTGGGCTTTCCACATGTTGGGATCCAGGCGGAGCGCCCGCCGGGCGTTGAAGGTGCAGAGGCTGTATCGTTTTTTCCGGTAATGCCGCACCGCGATCCCGTAATAATCCTCCGCGGTCCGTTTCTTCAGCTCTTCCCGCTCGTAGTGCAGGGAGCCGGCCCACACCGGTCCGAACTCCGGGGAAAGGTAACGCCATCCGAAGTCAAGGGCCAGAGCCTCCCAGGAAAAACCGGCGCCTGCCGACATGCCGGACAGCGACGGCGGTGCGCCTTTGATGTATTCGTAACCGGTGCGCAGACGCACATGGGGACCGGCTCTCACTTCGGTGCTGATTCCGGCAATCAGGGGCTCGTCGGCGGTTTTGCGTACACCTATCCCCAGGTCGAAATCGACTCGGTGACCCCTGCCGGCCAATGGGTCGACTCTAAGAGTCCACCCCGCCCGCAGCGGAAGAGGCTGATGGCTTCCGCCGTCGTAGCTGATCCCTTTCCCGATAGAGGTGGCGTAGCAGCGGGTCGAAAGGAAAGCAAGGGGCGCATAGCGCAGGTCGATGCTCCCGTGTGCGGTTCTGCCGGTCAATTTCTCGATCCTGCTCTCGACAAACGCGAAGGCGCATCCTGCCGCGAGGCGGTCGCCCAGAAAGGAGCGGCCATACGAGGCGCCGATCGAATACTCGGCGTATGAGGGGTGCGATGGCTCCTCGTCGATCGTGCGCGCGTTTTCGAACCGGCCCGGAGTGAACAGTTCGGTGTAGCATCCGAAGGTCCCGACATCGAGCACCGGAAAGAGCGCCCCTAGATACTCCTTTCTCATTCCCATGAGCCATTCGAGATGGGTGAAGGCGAACCGGCAGCGGTCATCCGGGACGGTCGAAGCGGCAAAGTCGGGCAGAGCGGTCGCGTCCACTCCGCCGGGAGCCGATGCCGACCCGCGCCCAAGTACTGCGGCAGAGCGGGGCAGGTTGAGAAACCCGAGCGAAGTGTGTCCTGAGTTATCGCCGTCGAGATCGGTGAACCAGTCGAAGTACCGTGAATGGGCCGATACCGCGAAAACAAGGGCTAAGAGGCAGCATCGTCCTGACGGAAACGACATATATGGACAGGCTCCGGCATGATTGTTCGTTGCTTATTACATAGTATATCAGTGATGCAGCGGGAGAGGCAAGAAGGGCAGGGTACTTACAATGATCCTTGCAGAGGCGTGTTATGGCCCCTGCAATACTTACGTTGAGTCACTTCAGTGCCTACCGTGGGCCTGGATCCATGATTTCAATCCAGGTCTCCTTTATTCTTGCATAGGCAGGTAATAGAAACGCCGGGAGTCCACGCTTTTGACCGAAAGTTTTCCGGCTTCGAGCAACGCATCGAGTGTGGAATCGATTTCGTTGATAGTCACTCCGCACATGATCGCGATTTCCTCGATCGTTGCCGGCCGGCGGCGAAGCTGATGGATCACGGTCTCCCCGAG
>CAZGVZ010000685.1:0-1631 GCA_964529145.1 uncultured Fibrobacteraceae bacterium
GGTTGCGGAAAACCGTTCGATGGATTCGGACGCGAGCTTCATCATTGATTTGTGATAATTTGCCACCGCCACGGATCTTACCTGCGGCCCTGTGGTGAACGAGGCGGACGTCCTGACATAGGAGCCGCTCTCCCTGCACTCGATGAACCCTAGTTTCAGAAGCAGCGCCACCGATTTCTCGGCTTCCGCCGCGGTAATGGCGGGAATTACCGCATTTCCGAGCTTCCGGAAATCTCCCCGGAAATCCGCGGCGGTAACGAGTTCGCAGATCACCGGATTGTACCAGTGGGAATAATATTCGTACTCGGATGATTCCAGCAGTCTTGGGTCGCACTTGACCCGGTGACGCAGGACACGCGAGAGATAGAGGTTTTTTTCATCGAGGGTCTTGCTCTGGTTCAGAAATACCAGATTTTCGAGATAGTCGGATTCGCTTTTATTGAGCCCGAATGCCTTCGCCACCCGGTACACGCTCTCCTTTGTCAGGTTTCGCTTCCCGTCGACCACAAGTTTGAGAAAATTCGGTGATTTGAACCCAGCTTTCTGCGAAAAGAGCCGGTATGAATAGAATGGATGATCGACTTTGCGCTGCTCGAAGAGAAGGCGCAGATACTCGCGATAATCCATGTGTTCGAAAATCGATCCCATCATGCCTTCCGGTCATTCGGACGAAAGACCCCGCACCAGCTGCGGGGTCTCGTCCTGCTTCCCTGCAACTGCCGATTCAGCGTCCCATCAGGGTGATGCGGAAGATCTTCTTTAAAGAACCGGACATTATGTGCATTGTATACATTCCTCCACTCAGGCGCCGCGCGCCTTTTCCGGGATCCCAGAGGATCGCCGAACCGTCGTGAGATGAAATCTTCTTCCGGGCTACCAGACGTCCGCTAAGATCATACAGATTCAGTGCGATCGGAACGGCACTCCCGGTGGCCGGCGCTGTGATATGAAGGACATTTCCAAACGATCGGACCGAAAATCCAGTCACTGTTCCTTTCGCGGAAGTCTCTACCGCGCTGGACCGTTTGAGCAGCAGGTCGGCAAGTGAAATTCCGTCGAATTCAACCCCGGATCCTATCGAGGCAGTCGGCGCCGACCCGGCTTCGGAGTAGTCCCTCATCGCGGTTTCCATGCCGGAACCTCCAATAACGCCCGTATTCGTCTTGGCCTCTTCGTTTGACTGCCACACGGTATCTTCCCAGAGTTCCATCCCTTTTTCAAGCGCGAGCAGACTGGTCTGTCTTGTGATGAGATGATATTCCTTTCCGATCGCCTTTATGTTCACGGCATTGTCCACGGGATCCTCGGTCGCCAGGTACTCACTCTTCCTGAATGCCCACTGGGGATCGGCCGCGACCTGATTCGATGCGTAAGGCGTTCCAACCCCCTTCAACAGCTGTGAAAACCACAGCCCGCCCATCTTGCCGCTCACTTTGACGTCGACCGGAGCACCCGTTTTATCGGCTCCGAGTTTTCCGGCGATGCGAATAAACGCGGTGTTTTGCGCATAATAATATGCTACACCGTCCGGAGCCGCTATCTTGTTTTTAGCGAGCGCGATATCCCGGCCGACAAGGTCATAAGCGTAATAGTATTGTCCGTAGTTGCCTTCGAGGGTGAAAACAATATCG
>CAZGVZ010000685.1:1641-2665 GCA_964529145.1 uncultured Fibrobacteraceae bacterium
TATCGGTCAATGCAGGAGAGGTGATGGTGAAATCGCTCAGTCCGCTGCGGTTGGCACTTCCGAACAATGAGGGAAGCTGGGGTATGGTGATCCTTTTCCCCTCGACGATCTCATATCGATAGGCGACGTTATAACGGTTAAGAATACCTGCGAGCTGGTAGCCTCCGGACTGAAGGGCTATGGAAGTGAGCTGGTACAGATCATTGATCGTGAACAGCGTGATATCGGATTCCTTCACCACTTCACTGATCGCGACGATCTTGTCATTGTACTCTTTTCCCGCATCGGACAGGACACTACTGTTGTCGATCACAGTATAGCAGTCCGGCGGCTGCATGAGATCGCTTATCAGAACGACGATTCCGTCTGGAGCTTGTGAGATCGCGGCCCTGAGAAGGTCCGCGGTCGAGGCCTCAGGAGAGGAGGACGCTCCGACCACGGCCGTTAACGCTTTTTCGATATTGCCGGCGTTCGCTTCTACCGGTGCACCGAACACCGATTGCACCGTTTCTCCGCCGATGAGCACATTGAATTTCTGGTTCACGGAGAGGTACTGTTGCAGGGAGAGAACGGCGAATTTCTGTGCGCGCTCCCATACGTTGTATTTTTGATAATTCGGATTCACGTAAGAGGTTCTCCCGTAGGATTCGGCCTGTTTTTTGTAATATTCGTTCCAGTCCCATACGCTGTTTCTCATATCCATGACAATGATCCGGGTATCCGGCTCATCCATGAATTTCATTGTTTCGTCCGAGAGCGAAGCGGAAATTCCCGCAGTAAGCGACGAGGAGACAGGATCCCGACCGATCCAAAGGAACTCATCCTTTCCCGATGGATCGTGTATGGAAATCCGGCCGGCCTGCAGCCTGCCGACATTATTTTCCGCTAATTCCAGAGGCTTTGACGAAGAGAATGTTCCCTCACCGACCCCGGGTATGACGACCGAATATTCCCCCGCGTCCTCTGCCGCAAAAGAAGCCTTGACGGCTCCGATTTTCTTTTCAGATTGCACGGTTCCCGAGGC
>CAZGVZ010000686.1:0-305 GCA_964529145.1 uncultured Fibrobacteraceae bacterium
ATCGTGCCGAGGCTCACGTCGAGACACCGGTGTATCGGCCAGGTCGGCCGCGACCGCCGCCAAAAAGTGCTTCGGTCCGCACGATGTCTCCTCGCCCCGAGTCTCGTTCCGGAAACCAGTTCGCTTGCGGCGATGGAGGCACTCTCCTGCGGCACGCCGGTAGTCGCGTACAAGACGGGAGCCCTCGTTGACATAGTGACGGACGGGATCAACGGTTTTCTTGTGGAGAACCAGGAGCAGATGACTCGCGCGATCATGGACTCGGCCTTTCTCGACCCATGTGAGTGCCGCGAAAGTGTGCGTCG
>CAZGVZ010000686.1:315-2663 GCA_964529145.1 uncultured Fibrobacteraceae bacterium
CACCGGAGTGTACAGGAACCTCTTTGTTGAAAACGGCCACACACAGGAAGAGATGACGCGAAAATACCTGGACCTTTACGAGACGCTGATCCGCGGATCCGGATGAAAACGGCCGTCTCCGTCCTGAAAACCTCCTCGGCGGGCAATGGCCCCGGGCCTGCCCGGCCCGTAAGCCGGCTGCCGCCACAGCGGCTGCGTGTTCCGGGAGGCATGATCCGCAAAAAAGGAATGCTCCGCATTCCATGGTTGTGCCTTGTTCCATCGTATGGCCGGTGGTTTCTTTGGCAAACCTCCGGAAGGCAATAAGGTACATGAGCCAGACAAGAGAATGACCGTTTCGTCATGATCGCGCTGAACGGAATCGCAATGGCACATATCGACGTACAGGAACTGCTGGAGCCGGGTCTCGAAGCTTTACGAGAGGAATGGTCGGAACTCTGCCTGGAAAGCCGGGCAACCCCTTTCCAATTTCCTCAATGGCTGATCCCGTGGTGGAATTCTTTCGGAGGCAGCAGCCTGAAAACCGTTTCCTTCAGGACCGGCGGGCTGCTCGCGGGTTTCGCCCCCTGTTTCATCTATCGGGAAAGCGCTTCGAGGATGCTGTGCCTCATTGGATCGGGCATCTCGGATTACCTTGACGTTATCGTCAGGCCCGGATACGAACGCACTGTCGCCGCACGTTTCTATGAATACCTGTATGAAATTTCCGCACAATGGGACGAATGCGTACTGCAGGACATTCCGGAAGAGAGCCCGCTCAGGGATTGCCCGATCCCCCCTGAGCTCGATAGATCCGTAAGAAAGGGGGCCGTGTGCTCTTTCGTGAAGTTACAGCACGGAAAACTGGGCATCAGAGGCGTGGTACCGAAAAAAATGCGAAAAAACGTAAGCCATTCCCTGAACGCGCTTTCGACCAAGGGGAAATGCGTTTTCGAACGTGCTTCGGAATCCTCCCGTACTCGCTTCCTGGAAGAACTTTTCGACCTGCATCGGGCGAGATGGCGGAGCAGGTATGAAACCGGGGTTGTTTCTTCTCCCGCCCTGCGCTCATTCTACGAGCACTCGTCGGAAAGCCTGATGAAATCGGGCCTCCTGAATCTTTATTCGCTGAGGCTCGACGGGAAGGCGATCGCTTCCTACTTCGTGCTCTCCTGCCGAAACCGCGTGTATGCCTACCTTGGCGGATTCGATCCGGATATGGAACGGTACAGCCCGGGAACGGTCGCGCTCTTCCGTATCATGGAAGAGGCGTTCGGCTCCGGGGCGGAAATCTTCGATTTTCTGCGCGGAGACGAGGAGTACAAGAAGCTGTGGCGTCCCTCTTACCGCAACAATTACGATATCCACATCGTCCGGAGGCAGCCATCATGATTACTTTCCTGTTCATACGGCACGGGTATTGCGATTGCATCGGGAAATACCTGGCGGGAAGAACGAACGGCGTGCATCTCAACGATTCAGGTGTCGCGCAGGCGGAAGCCCTTGCGCGAACTCTCGCCGACGTACCCGTTTCAGAAATCTATTCCAGTCCGCTCGAAAGAACGGTCGAGACCGCTTCTTTCATCGCCGCGCCCGGAAATCTGAAAGTGTGCGTACGTGAAGAACTCAGCGAAGTGGATTACGGCGCCTGGACTGGAAAAACATTTACCGAACTGGAAAAATTCCCGCTCTGGAGACGATTCAACGATTCCAGGGGGTCGGTGAGGATCCCCGGTGGAGAAATGATGGTGGAAGTCGCATCGCGAATGAGCCTCTTCGTTGAGCGCGTGCGCAGGCACCACAAGGAGGGAGTGATCGCCGTAGTGAGTCATGGGGACCCCATAAGAGCCGTTATCGCCCATTATGCGGGAATTCCTCTGGACAACATCGTCAGATTCGATATCGATCCCGCTTCGGTATCGCCTGTGAATGCCGACGACCACGGGTTCCGTATTCTTGGAATCAATCACACGACAGGATGAACGCTATGATAGTATATCGCGATTACCATGAGAACATCCCGACCGACGAGTGCATCGAACGGATCGAAACGCTGCTGCGGGATCTGCCTGGGTCAGCGGACCCTTACGGTGACGCGACCGCGCTTCTGATAGAAACCGGAGAGTTCGAAATCGGTCTTGCCGATTTTTACTGCAGGGAGTACGACGGGCTCTTTTCCGACGTGACCGTGTGCAGGAACGTTTCCCTTTACGCCGCCGGCGTACTGTGCGGTCTGTGGACCGAGGGCAGACTCCACAAGGACCGCTGCGAACGCATCAGGACGCTGGTTTCCTCACTTCAAATGAAAAACCTGCCGATGTTCCTGAAGCTCGGGATGCAGGAGGGCTTCGTGTATTACGGTCTCTATC
>CAZGVZ010000687.1:0-2662 GCA_964529145.1 uncultured Fibrobacteraceae bacterium
TCCATTCGACCGTGTAGGTATGGTAATTTTGAGAAAGATCATCAAAAGCGTGTATCTTTTCCGAAGTCTCTTTCGATGCGGCGGTACCGGTGATGATGTTTGACTGAAACGCTTCATCGCTCTTGCCCAGGACTTCGATATCGATTTCCTGCCACGGTTCCGGGCTCCCAAGATATGAGTCATCGTAATATAGAAAAAATGACGATACTATGCCGCTCCCGCTTACCGCACGCATTCGCACATCAAATCGGCCGTATTTCACTCTATTTTTGGAGAAGAGTTCAGCGCCGTTATAATTTTTGGCATGGATGGCCGGGATGAAAAGCAACACCACTCCGATGCAGAATGAACGTCGTGTACGCATTCGACTCCTTTTTCAAGTTGTTTTGAAGTATGTTGGGAAGTGTCATGGAATAAAGTACCCAGGGACGGGGGCCTTGTTCTACGTTTTATACTCCCGTTTTATATGCAAAAACGGCAGATGGCCTGTTTAGCGAAGATTCTTAACCTGTTATGCAAAGAACGCCGGATACTGCGAGTTTCAAAAAAGTGTTTTTGTCGGTGATTTGTATTGCCGCTGTCTCGGGAGGTGTCGTGGTTCTGCGGAGTTGCCGAAGTTACGAAATAAAATCCCGCAATCGGACAGTCGCTCCCTATGATGACCGCATCGAGACATCATCGCCGGGGAATTCGGAAATTTTCTGGGTACATGAGGATTCAACCTCACTCAGGATGAGTTATGTACTGCGGGAAGGTTTCAGCTACCCCTATGCGGGTATTCTGGTATACTTCAATGACCGCACAGGTGATTGTCTCGACTGTTCCCGCTTCGATGCCCTCAAAATTCGTATCTCTTCATCACAGCTTTCAGACTGCAAGATCTATCTCACGGTATTCGACAGGAAGGTTTCGAAACGCGATGTTCCTTTGCGCGAGCGATGCCTCCAGAAGGATCTGACGCTCGATCCGGTTTCAAAAACCTTCCTGGTTCCTTTCGCGCGATTCAAGACCCCCGAATGGTGGTTTCAGAAAAACAACATCACTCTAAAGGATGTGGCTCCTGTCGACTTTTCAAAAGTAACAGCGTTGAAGATAGAGAGCGGTTCGACTGCCAAAATCGGCACGATCGACACCATTACGGTTTCAGGCCTTTATCTGGTCAATCGTCCCGGAGCGCCCGCGTTCGCATTGATGGTGATTCCGCTGATCGCCGGGGGTATCTGCCTGTTTTTCAGATCGGCGCCGCGTAAGAAAAAAGATTCCGTCATCATCACCTATGACAGGAAAGAGGTCCGCAGCTACCGGGATATGGACGCGCAACGTATTTCCGATTATCTCGCGAAGCGTTCTTTCGAACCGGAAATTTCAATTGTCATGATGGGAAAATCGCTGGGGCTTACGCGGAAGAAAATCGCGAGAATCATGAATGACGAATTCGGGATGAGTTTCAGGCAGTATCTCACTTCGATACGCATTCACGAGGCGAAACGACTTTTGCTGGAAACCGATCGTCTGGTGCTGGATATCGCCCTGGAGGTGGGTTTCAACAACATTTCCCACTTCAATCGTGTCTTCAAGGCTTCAACTCATGTAAGCCCCCTGGTGTTCCGGAAGGAAAGGTTGAATTAATGCTGACAGTGACAGGACCATTCTATGAACAGGACGGAAGTGTTGGCGCGACTGTTGCCGTGAGTGCCGGATCGCGGGCGGTGTGTGCGATTCAGGGACGGCAAATTTTGCCGGGCGCGGCATTGGTACTGGAGGAGGAGTTACATGGGTTTGGCGGTAAAGCCGCGCGCATGGCTCAAATCAATCCGGTACTTGAAGTCCATCGGCAGTTCGGATGAGATGCACCGGGTGGTATTACTTGTACAAAAATGTTCCGGTGTTGGCCGGCTGCACAGAAATGTAACGTTAATTTATCGTCCACGTCTCGCCATGATCTATATTTCTCCGCCGGAGGAAAGGCGTCATGTCTGAGAAAAACAATTCCGGTCAGCTGAATTTCAATGGCCTTACGGTGATCTACCAGATCGCACATCTGCTCGCGTCGGGTGCGGCGCTCGAGGAGATAATGATTTCGCTCCTTGAAGTTCTCGAGGAGCAGGCGGGAATGAAGCGCGGAATTATTACCATTCTGAATCCCGACAGCGGGGAGCTCGAAGTCGATGTGGCGCGGGGGCTCTCCCGGGAGGAGATCAGGAAAGGAAGGTACCGGCCCGGCGAAGGCATCACCGGTAAAGTGGTGGCCACAGGGCGCCCCGTCGCCGTGCCTCTTCTCAACGAAGAACCGACATTTCTCGACCGGACCGGAGCCAGAAAGAACATCGATATCGGCAATCTTTCGTTCCTTTGCGTACCGGTCAAGAGCGGATCCTCGGTGATCGGGGCCGTTTCAGTCGACCGCGTGGCGATCGGGGATACGGTCACGCTGGATGGTGAGCTGCGGTTTCTCGAAGCGGTCGCGGATCTGATGGCGCAGACTGTGAAGATACGCAGGCAACAGTACGCCCGCATCCATAGCCTCGAACGAGAAAATCTCGAGTTGCGGAAGAGCCTCGAGGACCGCGGGAAACCGGATCAGATGATCGGCAACAGTTCGTCGATGCGTAATGTGTACAGGCTAATAGCCCAGGTGGCTTCCTCAGGAGCCAATGTCCTC
>CAZGVZ010000688.1:0-2659 GCA_964529145.1 uncultured Fibrobacteraceae bacterium
TACCACGGCGTGATACATCGGGATCTTAAGCCCTCGAACATCATGGTCCCCGGTGATGGGGGCGTCAAGCTGATGGATTTTGGAATCGCCCGGCCGACCGACGCGTCGATCCACACCACCGACGGGGCGATACTCGGTACCATGCAGTATCTCTCGCCCGAACAGCTCGATGGCAAGGAACCGGACATTCGTGCGGATATTTACTCCCTGGGTACGATCGTGTATGAGATACTCACCGGGGTGAAGGCGTTTCCCGAACAGAACGTCTCGCGTCTGATGATTTCAAAAATCAAGAACGACTTCAGGCCGCTCGACCGTTTCGAAATCGCCATTCCACCCCGTCTGCGCAGACTCGTCCATCGTTGTATGATGTACGACAGGGAAAAACGTGTGCCCGATGCCATGATGTTCCTGTCGGAAATGGAAAAAATCCACCATAGTATAAGCCAGATTCCTCCCGAGCAGGCGATAAAATGGTTCCTTGACGACGAGACTGAGTGCCGTACGGTGATCTCTACCCGGAAACCGGTGTTCAGAAGAACGTTGATAGCTGCCGCGATCGTCGCTACGGTGATTTCAGGACTGTTTTTCGGAAGCCGTTTCATGGGGAGAGGAGTCCGTGAAGACGGAAGAGGTCAGGAAACCGGTGTACGTCCCGCAGTCGCACTACCCCGGCCGGAGTCCGGTAGGGCGGCGGCGGAGGTCGCTTCCGGGCGGCCGGATATCTCGGCTTCAGTCGCGAAGCCGTCGAATTCCGTATCTCCTCCTTCGGTACCCATACCCGTTCATGAAACGAAACCGTCTGAAGGAGAAAAGCAGGCGATCACGAAAGAGGTTGTGGTTGCCGGGAATGTCAAAAGGTCATTTTTCGAATTGATGGCCGAACGGTACGGAACCGATGACCCCATGAAGATTTTCACTTCCATGGTACAGAGCCGCGCATGGAGCGATGCGTCGAGTTTCTACGATTCGCTCGATCCGCAAACCGCCAACTCGGTACGTGGAGCGGTGTACAGGGCAAGGACTCTAAGGGCGCTCGGCAGGACGGCTCAATTGCGCAGATTTCTCACGACCGCTTCCGGGATAGAAGATGGAGAGCTTCATCTGGAACGGGCGCGTTGCGCCTTTGAAGGCGGCGACCTGGTTTCAGCGCGGAATCATCTTTCGGCATGTGAAAGGACACCGGCCGCTTTCAAGGAGAGCGCGTCCTTTCGTCTTGACAGATTGCATCTGGAGGCGCAGTGCGCGGAACGGGAATTCGAAATTTCCCGGACCGAAGCGGCCAGGCGGTTCGCGCTCGACCGCTGGTTCGAGGTGAAATCGGAGCTGCGTACATTGCGGGACCACCCCTGGTTTCGTGAGGCCGACGAACGTATGCAGCGGATCACGAACCTATGATCGTATGGAAGCGGTCACAGCTGAATCTTTTCGAATTAAAACGGCTGTTTTTTCCGGGAAAAACCGAAAGCGGACGGGAGTAGTGAAGCCGATCGTAAAAACGACCATTGCGGGAGTGCTGTCGCTGGTCTGGAGTCATGCGGCCTGCGCATACACCGAAATCGCGGGAGATCTGCCCCGTGATATCGGGGTCGATAAATCCCCCTATCTTGTGGTGGCGGATATTTTCGTTCCTGAAGGGAAAACGGTCAGTATCGCTCCGGGAGCGGTGTTTCTCTTCAATAATTTTACCGGGCTCCATGTCAGGGGGATTCTGACCGCGGTCGGAACCACCGCGCACCCCATCGTTTTTACCTCGTCGAATGACCGGGAGTATTCGCCCTCGGCCCCTCTCAATCCCACTCCCTATGACTGGAACGGTATATACATACAGAAGGACGGGATGGGCACCCAAATGGAACATTTCAGCGTGCGATACTCGGTTAAAGGCATCGTTTCCGAAACAAAATTCATCAATCTGAGCTCGGGATCTTTCCGCGAGAACGGCAGGTCCCACTGCACGATCGAAGGAGTCGAACAGGCGATCGCTGCGAACGGGGAATTTTCGCATTCCGTGTCGATCAAGGACGCCACTGTCGATGGTGTGCCGGCCCGGATTCTCGAGGATCCCCTGGCCCCGAAACGCAACGCCGTAAGGTTCGGCGGACTGACCTGCATGGCGGGAGGGCTCGCGATCGGCGGCCTTTCGGGCCTCAGCTACCGGGAAGCGCGCTCAGATTTCGAGGCGCTAAAGAGCAGGGATACATCCAATACAATCAATCACCGTGTGCGGGAGTGGGAATCGGCCCGCCTGAAGCGCGACAGGAGCCGCTTCGGAACGTTTCTGGGTGCGGTGATCGCGGTACTCGGGAGTTTCGGTTTCGTATGGTCCTATACTTTTTGAGTTACTAAGGCCGGAAAACCGTTCTAGAGGCCTGTAGGCTCCGGCCTAAGGGTTTCCGTTCCGGTTGTGGTGCTCATGCAGAATATTTGAACCAACCGCATATCACAAGAAACCCGGCATAATAATCCTGTAATCCATACAGTTTCGCATTGATATTGATTTTTCACACTCCGGAATTCCCGGTTGTACCGTCAGGGCATGCGCATATCCTTGCTGCCGGGTACCTGCCGCAATGACTTGCGGAATGTTTTTTCACGCTTCGCGTCTTGATCGTACCGCATTTTTTCCGTTTCCGTTATTTTCATACCAGGGGTGAGT
>CAZGVZ010000689.1:0-523 GCA_964529145.1 uncultured Fibrobacteraceae bacterium
TGCGCCATACCGAGTCGTCGGGTTTCGTTCCGCCATGAAAAGACCAGTCGGCTTCAGTAATTTTGCCGCTGAATTTTCCGGTGTAGACCAGCTGCCAGTGTGATCGCGCCTTCCTGGCCTGCAGATAGATGGAAAAACCGAAGAGTCCCGAGAAGAGCAAAATCAGGCCGACGATTGAAAATTGCGCCCAATGCCGTCTCCCGTAATGGCGCACTTTTCTCCAGAACGAGGGCGGCCTGGCCTCGACCGGTTCACCTCGCTGGTAACGGCCGATATCCGCACGGAACGCCTCCATGGACTGGTAGCGATCGTCGGATACCCTGGCCATCGCCCTGAGCGTGATCGCCTCGATCTCCAGCGGCAGCCAGGGTACGAGTTTACGGGGTGGAATCGGATTCGCTTCCATGACGTTCATGGTAGTCTGATGGAGGTTGCGCTGGTCAAGATACGGATTTTTGAATGTCAACATTTCGTAGAGCATGATTCCCAGCGAGCATATGTCGCTGCGATGGTCGACCACACC
>CAZGVZ010000689.1:533-2659 GCA_964529145.1 uncultured Fibrobacteraceae bacterium
CCCAGAATGCGTTCCGGCGCCATGTAGGAGGGAGATCCCATGATCTCCCCCGTCCTGGTGATTCCTCCCCCGCCGGTATCGTCGTCTTCGAGCGCTTTCGCCAGGCCGAAATCGATCAGCACCGGCGTGAGCCGGTCTTTCATGATGACGTTGTTGAGCTTGAGATCCCGGTGAATGATCTTCTGATCATGGGCGTATTGCAGTGCTTCGGCCAGCCGTGCGATTATTTCGAGCACTTCCACCAGTTTCGGTTTATGATAATGGAGGTGATAGTAGAGGTTCTTCCCGGGTATGTAGTCCATTGCCAGATAATAAATATTGTTTTCCATCGCGACCTCGTGAATGCTCACGATGTTGGGATGGCTCAATTTCGCGACCGCGTGCGCTTCCGTGAGAAAACGTTCGACGAACCGTCTGTTTATCGTGATGTTGGCGGGCATCACCTTGAGCGCGATCTCCCGATCGAGATCGAGCTGCAATGCCTTGTACACCACCGCCATTCCGCCGCGATCGATCTCCTCGATAATGCGGTACTTCCCGATCTCCGACCCGACCGGGAGGAATGTACGCTCGATGGAAGCGAGCATGTTGCGTATCCGGATGTTGCCTTTTTCCAACGTTTTATGACCCTTTCGGCTGTAGTGCGCTCAGGGGGGAATTCTCACGTCCTCTCAATTCGCGTATCTAAATGGTACCATCGGAGACGGCATGCTGTAAATGAGCCTTTCACCGGCCGGTATGGTCATGACGTGGAGGAGGGCCGGTTCATCAGTTCAGAAAACTCATGTGGAACCGGAGCCTTGATGGAGACTTTTTTTCCGGTAACAGGATGATGCAGGGTAAGGCAATATGCGTGAAGGTAGAGGCGGGGACGAACTCCCCCGAAGAGTTTCGAGTCGAGGGCGGAATCACCGTAACGGACATCTCCCACGATCGGCGATCCCAGATGCGCCATCTGCACCCGGATCTGGTGTGTTTTCCCGGTCTCCAGAAAGACCGTCACATTCGAGAGCCCTTTGTGGTACTCCGTGATCCGATAGGAACTTCGTGCGACCTCACCTTCACCTTCACCGGCGACCCGCATTTTCATTCCACGGTCGCGTTCATGAGTCCTGGAAAGGGTGACCGTGACCGTTCCCTCATATTCAGGAGGACGATGGTGACAGATGGCCCTGTACTCCTTTACGATCTTGCGGCTCCTGAACGCTTCGTGCAGAAGCCGAACGGTACGTTTGTTCTTCGAGATAAGAATGACCCCCGAGGTGTCCCGATCGAGACGGTGGACGAGCGCAGGTTCTTCACCTTCGGGAATACCGTCTTTCGTAAGCAGGTAGGCGATCGCCAGTTCGATCAGCGAATCGTGGCTGGTATGTCCGCTCCCCGGGTGCACCACGAGCCCCGGGGGCTTGTTGCACGCGAGCAGGTTATCGTCTTCGTAAATGATTGAGAAGTTCTTCCGGTAAAAGGATGTACCGGCAAGCTGCCGGAGCGAAGCTTCGGGCGCTTCCGGTATGGCGACCTCCGCCTCGCTTACGTCAATCTGAAGGATTTCGCCGAAACAGAGCCGGTAATCCTGCCGGATTTTTCTGTCCCCCGCGAGCACCTTTCCTTTCCGGAACAGCATGTATATAGCCGAAAGCGGCATGAGCGGGAGGCGCTTACGCACGACGCGATCGGCCCGGCATCCCTGTTCCTCGGCTCCAATGTGAATCTTCTGCATAGATTTGGCGATAGGAAGGCACCCCGGGACGCAGCCGCGCCTTACTGCTGCTCTCCGCTAACTGTATGTTTTCGGGCATCCCATTCGAAAGCGATGTCCATGATTGATTCCGAAATGAGCCGGGGCTGGACGATCGTCTTGGGTTCGAAGTAGAAATCACCCTCCTCGAGTTCGAGGATCTGAAAGATCGCTTCGCGTCCGGTTTCGTTGCGGTAGAAGGCATCGACCACCTGACCTTTGACGAAAGTGAGATATCCCTTTCGCCTGCCCGAATAGATATGCAGTATGCCCTCGCGCTGCCCGATCTCGAGGAATTGAATCGCATCGAGCAGATTGGTCTGTTTGAGATTCCCTGAAAACACGAAAGTGGTAAGATACTGGCCGCGGGAATGCTTCTTGTTGCGAC
>CAZGVZ010000690.1:0-2658 GCA_964529145.1 uncultured Fibrobacteraceae bacterium
GACCTGCTGTCAATCAAAAATGATTGACATTTAAATGTCAATTAAAAATGATTGACTGAAAATCCTACCAAAGTACAGGATAATGAATACCAATTTGTTGATGGGCGAGAGACGGGATCAACGGATGTATACCATAGGCTGTTTCCGTTCGAGCCTTTCAATGTCTTGAGTTCCGTCCGGCTTACCTTTTAGGCGAGGTTCAGGGGGAAGGAGTCGGGTGTGCGGAAACGCAGTACAGCACGTTCCGAACGGGATGTGTTCTTCGCCCGACGGTTGATCTCATTCTGACGATTCATCGATTTTCCCGCATACATGATTTCTTCACTCCCTCGACTATTCATTCAGACTGACTACATCAGGATAAAATATCCTATTCAATTGATTTAAAAAGCAAGCCCGAAAGATTTGTCGGATGAGGCGCGGTTAAACCCCTGATGATGTTCATTTTCTGGGTCATCGCATCCAGCCAGTCGGGTCAAACGGTGCCTATTAAATTGATAATTAAAGACTTAAATATCATTCTCGTTGTTTGCAGTTTCATAAAGTGCTTGACTTTGATAAAAATGATCGATAATTTAACATGATCGAAAATATCGATCAAATCATATTTACCGATCATCATGGGTGCCAGCCATGAAAGAAACCGACATCAAACAGATCTGCATCGAGCGGATTACGCGCCTGCCTGCCGTTAAAACGGTCAAAGAGAAACAGGGCGGAATCCGAAAAGATGCTGTCGCGCATGACGCGATTCTGGAAATCGGAACGGAGTGGGGAAAGGTTGAAGTCATTGCTGAAATAAAAACCAGATTGACCAGGCCCGCGATTCAGCATTTGTTATTGATCCGGAGAAACGACACCATTCCTTTCGTCCTTTTTACAGAGTACGTCAATGCGGCTGTTGCTGATGAATTAAAAAAGAATCAGATGAATTTCGTTGACTGTCAGGGGAATGTCTTCCTGTATATTCCGGATAAAATTTATGTGGATGTTCAGGGGAAAAAGCCGGATAAAACACCCGAAAAGACCCAAACCGCCTTGTTCCAACCGAAAGGGATGCAGCTGATATTTGTATTGCTCACACAGGAAAATGCGATCAATGAGCCCATCCGTGTTCTGAAGCAAAAGGCCGGAATCGCCTTTGAACGGGTGGCGACTGCCATGAATGAGTTGCTCGAAAGAGGGTATGTATTCGAGACGAAGAACAATACGGTTCAGTGGCTGAAGAAAAAAGAGCTTCTGGAGAAGTGGCTGGTAAATTACGGCGACCGGTTGAGGCCGAAACTGGTGCTGGGCAAGTATAAAATCGCCCCCCATGCGGCCGCGCATGCGCCGGAACTGCTTCATGAGGCTTTTCCCGACGATGAGGAGAATTACGCCTTGGGCGGCAGTCTGGCTGGTGATTGTTTAATTCATTATTACAGGGGTCAAACGACGGAGATATTCGTCCGCCCGGAACAGGCTGAAAGAGTGCGTCTTGCGTTGCGCCTGATGCCGGCGGGCGAGACGGATGCCACACTGCTGAATCTGTTCACCCGGGAGGTTCTCTATCGGGATCAGAAGATCCGGCATCCGGTCGTTCATCCTTTGCTGATCTATGCGGAACTGCTGTACCAGGGGGGCGATCGGGCGGCGGATGCGGCGGGCCGCATTTACGATGCATATTTAAAAGCGGGGTTCAATGAAACTTGAGGGTGCGCAACAGGAGGCGCTGATCCGTCTGGCCCGGTTTTTCGATGAAAAGAAGGTTCCGTTCGCAGTCATCGGAGCATTGGCGCCCGTGTTGATGATCGATGTAATGCATGAACATCACGGTTCATACGGCAGTCGAATCACGAAAGACGTGGATGTCTCGATTCGGGTGGCCGGGTGGGATGAATACGCCGCGCTGAAACATGATTTGATACGGATCGGTTTTTCGGAGAAATCGGACTCTCCCGAGCATCGGATGTTCTACGGGGATGTGGATGTCGATATACTCCCATATGGCGGCGGTCTTGTCCGGGATGACATTCTGGTTTGGCCGAAATCGGGTAAGAGGATGAGCATGTGGGGCTTCGAGAGTGTATTTCAGGCGGCGAAGCCGGTTCAAATAGAAAAGGGATTTTCGATTCCTGTCATTCCCGTGCCCCTGTCCATTCTGCTGAAGATTCATACCTGGTTGGACCGCCGGGAGTCGCGCGATCTCGAAGATATCGTATACATGCTCGATCAGTATGAAACGGTCGAGGTGGGAGAAAGGCGTTTTCAAGTGCTGGAGGCTGGAACTTTACCATATGATTTCGCGGGCGCTTATCTCGCGGGGATGGATCTCCGGGCTCTCGATATCCCGCAGACCATGGGGAAGATTCAACCCTTTTTCGATTTATTCCCAAATGAGGATGCGGCATTGTTGTTTTCTGTCTCTGCGAGGATTTCCAGGAAACCTGAGGATATATTTCAATTGATACTATTCTTCCGAAAAGGCTTATCAGGGGATGTCTAGTACATGATTTTCAGCTTGACATTCTGAATTATTCCATATAATTTTATATAATATGTCTTAATCCTCCTCATTTATTGGCATTAACGATCATTCTCAAAAGGACCCCATGTTCGAACAGGCGTTTAAAAACATCGATGACGTTTTATGGAAAGAGGCCGGATGTACGACCGAGC
>CAZGVZ010000691.1:0-2648 GCA_964529145.1 uncultured Fibrobacteraceae bacterium
AAGGAGTGCGCCCTGATCACCGACGGACGGTTCTCGGGAGGTACTTCGGGATTGTCGATCGGCCACGTTTCGCCCGAAGCCGCGGCGGGAGGCGAGATAGCGCTGATTCGTGACGGCGATACGATCGACATCGACATTCCGGGACGCACGATCAACCTGCGGATTTCCGATCGGGAGCTGGAGCTTCGTCGCACACTTGAAGCTGAAAAAGGAAACGGCCGCGCTTTCAAACCGGAAAACCGTGACCGCAAGGTTTCACAGGCTCTTCGCGCTTACTCGCTTTTCGCGGCTTCGGCCGATCTCGGAGCGGTGAGGTTGCTCCCGGGTGAGGAGAAGTAGTACCCCCGCCTCTGCCTTCTCCTGACGAAGAGGTCCGGGAGCGCGACTCCCGGAATCGCAGGCCTCCATCCGCGGAGGCCTTGCCGTAAGCGGGCGAAGGTGGAGAGGAGGCGAGTGAAACGCCGCATGGGACCGATGCCCCGGTTGCCCCGGGAAGAGGACGGGATTTTCCACCACGGCATTACCGGTACAAGGTGTGCAAGTGAACTGTTCCGGCCTCCATTTTCACTAAAACACTCACTACCGATGTACCATTCAACGTGCGGGGAGTCTTCAATGGTCCGGTCACTCGGTAAAAGCGCATTTATTCTATTTTTCTACAGTTTATACGCTTCAGCAACGATTCTTCCCTTTCCCTCACCGCTTCCGGCGGTGAGCACGGTCTACGACACCATACTCCTGAAAACCTGGCAGGGGATCAAGAGGAGGATGGTCGATTCCTATGAGGTACCGCTCGTCCATCGCAGCCGCTCCGAGGAGCCGCACGATGCAGTCTCCGAAGGGGTCGGTTACGGCATGCTTCTGGCTCTGTACTGCAATGATCAGGTGCACTTCAATAAAATCTGGGATGCGGGTGAGCAGTTCATGTGGGACGATAATGCCAAGAGTTACAACTGGCGCGTCACACGCGAGGGAACGGTCATCGGATCTGGCCCGGCAAGCGACGCCGAACAGGATATCGCTTGCGCGCTCATCTTCGCCGACGGCCTGGTGAAAAAAGGCACCTGGAGCGCGCATCAGAGCCCCCGGGGGGTCGACTACGCCGGCCGGGCTCAGTTCATAATCAACAATCTTTGGAATACCCTGATCGAGGAGGGGCGTTACCTGAGGCCCGGGACCCTCTGGGGAGGCAGGGCCTTCGTGAATCCCGGGTATTTCGCACCTGCGTTCTACAGAATTTTCGACGAATTCGAAACGGAGCACCATAACTGGAGCGCGGTCATCGACCAGTGTTACCAATCCGCTTTCGCTTCCCCGGGGTTCGCCAACGGACTCGCTCCAGACTGGATGCAGCCCGATGGCAACTACGCGGGTACCGATCAACTCGGGTACAACGCTTATGCGGAAGGAAAGTTCATGTACAAGGACGGGATCCGCATTCTCTGGCGGTTTGCGACCGATTATATCTGGTACGGCGAGCCGCGCGCGAAGCAGTTTCTCGACAATGCCTATTCATTCATAGCAGACCCGGAGCGTGCGAACTTTTTCCAGATGGACGGTACTGCGGTTACCGATTCATTTACGCTCGGCAATGAAGCGAAGCGCCCAAGGTCGGAACACAGTCCGCTCACGATCGGTATGTGGGCGACCGCTGCGATGGCCTCGGGAGGCCCGGAAGCGGCGGAACCCTTCAGCGCGGAACTGCTGAAATATTACGATCCGGGGGCCGATTACTGGGGACGTGCGACCGATGCGCAGTACGAGGACACCCTTCATAACGAAATGTATTTCGAACAGTTCCTGGCATGGTTCGGAGCCTCCCTCATTTCGGGAGTGTTCACGAACATATGGGAGGACTTCAAAGATTCCACTCCGGAAATTCCCGTGGCTTTCGATGGTGAACCGAGAGTGGAGCCATTCGATATCGACGCGAACAAGGAACCCTTACGCATCAAAGCCGTTTTTTCAAAATCCGTGAGATGGACAGTCGAAATCAACCACCGAGACCTGGAGGATGCATCGATTCAGTACAGCGGAGGGGGTGCGGAAACGGATCTCCGATGGACCGGAACCCTCCATGACGGCAAATGCATGCCGCAGGGCGCCTATCACGTGACCATATCCGCTCGCGGCCTTAAGACCCCTTATCAAAAAACCGTATGGCTCGGGCGCGCCCGCGACCTGAGATCGGGCGAAAGACTCATCGTCGACGATTTCTCCGACGGTGACCTCAGACCCAATTTCGGCCTGGCGTGGGGGAGTTATACCGAACAGAGCGACGGGAAAAACGGTTTGACGAAGATCACAAGGCTCGAGGTGGTTCCGGAGGGAGAAAATTCCCTGCTTCACTGGGGATTCCGGCTCGATGGAAGTCAACAGATCGGGTTCGAACCCTATGCCGCTCTCGAATGGAACTGCGCGGTAGGCGACAGCGATTTCACCCTGGCCGGTTTGGATACACTCGTGTTCAGGGCGAGCTCTCGTGCGGCGGTACTCGACCTTTCGGTTCAGTTCATCACGAGCGATATCGGAGACTATACCTACTTCGAGGATTCGGTGTCACTCACCGATCAACCGCAGGAGTACCGTCTTCCGGTAAGCGGATTCAAACAGAGAATGAACGGCTCCGGACACCAGCTCGATCTTTC
>CAZGVZ010000692.1:0-681 GCA_964529145.1 uncultured Fibrobacteraceae bacterium
ATCAAGGAGGTCTTCTTTTGAACGGGTTGCATCGTTTGTCGCATCGTTCGGCTCTTTCAGTGATATTGCAGCAAAAAAATGGTTTTTTCAGTGGAGAGTGGCAAAAAGAATTATCCGTCGTAGTCCGTATGAAGGGTAGGGATATTGTTGAGGCGGATTGCGTCCGCCCCGTTGCGCAAGCGAATCTCTAAAAAAGACCTTTCTCTCTGAGTTTTTCGGTAAAACGGCCTTTTAAAAAAACCTGTGTCTGAACACAGGAAGCGCGCAGGAATCCCCCGGCTGCCGCAGAGGAGCGGTGAGCCGGTGAGGGAGCGAATCCGGAACATGATTCAAACCGCCTGAGGGTAGCGCTCCCGTTATGAAGATCGTCTTCCAGGGAAGTACCGGAGCGGCTCTCCTATGCACAACAATTAGAATTTCCCCTCCGTATTGCGTATTTTTACGGTTCAACCTGATCAGGGAGCTCTTCTTGTCCGCGGATTCGCCGTTTCATTTTACCCTGCAGCATCATGATGGGCATACCGCCGCTCGTGCAGGTACGCTGACGACGCCTCACGGGATCATCGAAACGCCCATATTCATGCCGGTAGGCACTCAGGCCACGGTGAAATCACTCTCCCCGGCGGAACTTGTATCGAGCGGAAGTTCCATCATTCTGGCTAACACCTATCACCTGCATCT
>CAZGVZ010000692.1:691-2645 GCA_964529145.1 uncultured Fibrobacteraceae bacterium
GAAATAGTCCGGGATGCCGGAGGTCTGCACCGGTTCGAGCGCTGGGAAGGGGCGGTCCTCACCGACAGCGGAGGGTACCAGGTGTTCAGCCTTCGCGATATTTCCAAGATCACCGAAGAGGGAGTTCTGTTCAAGTCGCATATAGACGGATCGACACATCTCTTTTCACCCGAGAGGGTAATGGAGATCGAGCATAACCTCGGCGCTGACATAATCATGGCCTTCGACGAGTGCCCCCCTTCCGACTCCGCGCCCGGTCTGATCGAGGAGGCGGTAGGCAGGACGATCCGCTGGGCCGGGCGGTGCGCTGCGGCGCATTCGGCTCTGCCGCTTCACTTCGGGTATCCGCAGGCGCTTTTCGGTATCGTGCAGGGGGGGGCTTTGCGGCCGCTGCGTGAGCGGTGCATCAGGGAGCTCACGGCCATCGGTTTCCCCGGATACGCCATCGGGGGTCTTGCGGTTGGAGAAAAGATACACACCACATATGAAGTGGTGGAATATACTGCTAGGCTGCTCCCCGAGGGCTCCCCACGCTATCTGATGGGAGTGGGGAAACCCGAGGATATCCTCACCTGCATCGAACGCGGAGTCGACATGTTCGACTGCGTGCTTCCCACCCGCAACGCCCGGAACGGATCGGCTTTCACTTCGCGGGGAAAGGTCAATGTCCGCAACGCCAGGTACCTCCGCGCGTTCGACCTTCCGCTCGATCCCTCGTGCTCCTGCTACACCTGCGTCAACTTCGGCATGTCGTACCTGCGTCACCTTTACATGGCGGGCGAAATCCTGGCCATACGGCTGCTTACTCTCCATAACGTGCACTTCTACATGGAACTCGTACGGAGCGCGCGCAGTCACATCGCGGAAGGGAATTTTCCTGAATGGAAAGAGGACGTCCTCGCGAAGCTTCGTACAGGGAAAAAGGCGGAGAATCCTCATGAATGAAAGTGAGCGCAGATCCGCAGAGGAGATCCTTTCGCATCTCGAACGCCATGGAATCGCGAGAAAGGACCCGCCGCCGCCGAAGGGGAGAGCCGGGAAACGCAACTGCCGGGGTCGCCGGTCACGTCTTCACCGGATGACGCTCGACCTCCACGGCATGCGATCCGAAGAAGCGGCCGCCCGTCTTCGGGACGCTCTTGACCGCTGCAGGGAAACCGGGACGCGTGAGCTTCTGGTGATCCACGGCTATGGTCTTCACAGCGACCCTGCGGAAGGGCCGGTGCTCAAAAAGATCGTACGAGAGCTGCTCGACCGTGATCTGCGGCCGGGATACCGCAGCTATCGGACCGCTTCTCCGGCCGACGGGGGCGAAGGAGCGACCCTTGTCGCCCTGCGTTAAGGCGCCGGCTCGATGGCCGGCGCCTTAACGCAGGCAATCGAGCCAGTCGCGCCCGGGGCTCTGCACTATACGGGTATTGTCACTTCCGTCAGGCAGCACGCGAAAAATCTGTCTTTCGTTTTCATTGGGATACCACCTCTGGTATATGACGTGCTCCCTGCCCTTCAAACGCATCGTGGCCGGGGTCCGTTCATGCCACCCCCCGGTGGAATCGCCCGGGACGACCGTTTTACGGAAGCGGTAGCTGACGATATCGACGGTCGCGAGCTCGTCGGTGACCGCACCCATCGAATAGACGATGTTACGGGAATCGGAAAGCCAGCAGAACTCCTTTACATCCGAACGCTGGGTGATACGCCGGTGGGTTCCTCCGAAGTTGGCGTGATCTGAAAGATAGGCGATGCGGGCGCCGTCCGGGGAGAAACGGGCGTGGACGTGATTGGCGTTCTCATCCGTAATGCGCAGCGGCAGTTCTCCTTCCGTGTTGGTCAGGTAGAGATGCATTTTGCCGTCGCGGTTCGAACCGAACAGCATATACTCGCCATCATAAGAGAAGACCGGAGCGGTTTCCGTCGAGTGCGGCCAGGCGATGAGCGGGTAGCTCGGTCCGCC